>NZ_DJUD01000026.1:0-24946 GCF_002439405.1 Psychrobacter sp. UBA6291
CACTTCATGTGTTAATCTAAGATGCTATTTGTTTGTCTTAATTCGTTTTACTTTACGCTATTTAGCTTGCTGATAACTTTTACACGCCTGTTCGACGAGCAAGCGACTGATCGTTTTTGGTTTGGTCAGCTTAAAGTCTTTGGTCGTTAATATCGGCTTATCAGATTGCCAAGATTTTAATACTTTATCGTCAGCTGCATAATTGACGTAAGCACGCCGATAGTAGCTTGCGTCCTTACATGAGATAAGCCATTGCTGGTCGCTATGATGAATGCTGGTTTCTTTCACTGTTTTATTAGCGCCTTTGTCTTTACTCTCTTTTGCTTTCGCCTCATTTTCTTTAGCGTCTTTTGCGCTATCCTTTGGCGCAGGATAGGTTCTACGAATTGAGACAGTAATGTTTTCGACTTCTTTTTCATCAATAATATGAATGTCTGAGCGTTCGATAGAATCCACATCCAAGCTAAAAACAGAGCCAGTTTGGCTTTTTGAGACCTCTAACCAGTTTGCCGCATAGCCACTCATTGCAAGCGTACTACCTGCTAATATCACTGCTAGCTGTTTCATAATCGAGCCTTGCTTGTTGTTATATAAAGTCGCTTATCATAGCCAACTTGATAGAAGCAGGCAAATTACTTTTATGACAAGAGGTTCATACTGAGACAATCTCAGCACTCGTGATTAGCAGGCAAACGCATAAAATATATAAATATCGCAGTTAATCTCGCATCGCCGCGAGCATTTGCGCAAGCTCATCACGCGCACCGATAAAGCCATCGATACCCTTGGGTAATAAGTCTTGGGTGACGATATCTTGCTGATAAGCGGCACTGAACTCGTCATGGGTTAAGCTGACCTTCGCCATGTCGGGCAAATCCATTGACATGCTTGGTGATAGTTGACGTGTTACTTCGACATCCATGGCTGCCAGCTCATCAATCAGATTGGGCGCGATGGTCAATAGATCACAACCAGCCAGTGCTAATATTTGCTCGGTCGAGCGGAAACTGGCTCCCATCACTTGCGTTTTATAGCCATGCTGCTTGTAATATTGATAAATAAGCTTGACCGATTGCACGCCCATATCGTCTGAAGCGGGAACGTTTAGGCGGTTTTGCTGGCGTTTTTGCCAATCTAAAATACGCCCAACAAAAGGGGATATGAGCGTCACGCCAGCATCGGCACAGGCAATCGCTTGATGCTGACCGAATAATAACGTCAGATTACAGTGAATACCCTGGGTTTCAAGATAACGTGCGGCCTCAATCCCTTGCCACGTTGCTGCCATCTTAATCAAGACGCGCTCTGAGTCGATACCTGCTTTTTGATAGGCTTCCATAAAGCTTAAGGCTTTATCAATGGTCGCTTGGGTATCATAAGACAAGCGTGCATCGACTTCGGTTGAAACGCGACCTTCAATCAATGCCAGAATATTACAGCCAATTTGAATGGTCAGCTCATCAATCACCGCATCGATATCACCGCGATGGCGACTCATGGTTTCTGACAGCATGGCTTCATTATCCGGATGAATGAGCGCTTTGGTAATGAGACTGGGATTGGTAGTGGCATCGATGGGTTTTAGACGCGCAATGGCGGCAAGGTCGCCCGTATCAGCGACAATAGTGGTCATGGTGCGAAGCTGTTGTAATGCGCTCATCAGATATCCTATGATTAATTTACGTTTTGATGTTTTTATTTAGCCGTGTTATTTAGATTGGTTATTTCAGTTAGTTGCTTATGAATTTTCATTGATAAAGCGATTTATCATGGCGGTATGGTGAATTTAACGGCTATCTTTAAACTGTATCATATATTTGGACGGTTGTAGCCTGATAGTTTTATAGGGTATAGCGTTTATCGTGCATAACTGTGCTAAGATTTATGGCAAATTGCTTATTTGCGCGTATTTACGAATGGGCACTGTCGATAGTTTTTGCTATAGTAGAGCCGATCCACTGTTTGGCTCGCTAAACATGAGAACTAAGCGAGCATTTATTATTAAAATAAGCAGGTTACCTAGCTAGTAGACAACAGTCATAAACTTTAGCAATAATATTAGAAAAAGGATGGGCGGTAATGAGTGAGCAGTCACCAGAGCAAAATGTAGACAATCTAAACAAAACCCCTGCAAGTGTTGATGGGGCTGCAACTGATAAAGCGTTTTTAAACACATTGCGCCAAAGTATTGATGCAGTTGACTGCGAAATTCAAACGCTCATTAATAACCGTGCCAAATTGGCGCAGCAAGTAGCGACGGTAAAAAAAGACCACGTTGCCAATAGTCCTGATGCCGAAAAAACCAATCCTATTTTTTATCGTCCTGAGCGTGAAGCGCAAGTGTTAAAGGCGGTGATGGAACGTAATACTGGGCCCATCGCCGATGAAAAAATGGCGCGCTTGTTCCGCGAAATCATGTCAGTCTGCCTTGACTTGGAAGCACCGCAGCGTATTGCGTTCTTAGGCCCTGTCGGCACCTTTACCCATGCCGCCGCTTTAAAGCATTTTGGTAAAGCCGCCGATACCGTGCCGCTAAATACTATTACTGACGTCTTCCGAGAAGTTGAAGCAGGCACAGCAATGTATGGCGTGGTACCAGTTGAAAACTCGTCAGAGGGCGTGGTTAACCATACCTTAGATGGCTTCTTATCTTCTAGCTTAAAGATAATCGGTGAAGTTGAGTTGCCTATTCATCAAAACTTCTTGGTTGCTGAACACACCAAAATTGATGGCTTAAGCCGTATCTACTCACATCAGCAGTCATTGGCGCAGTGCCGCCATTGGCTCGATGTTAATTTCCCAAATGTTGAGCGTGTGGCGGTATCGAGCAATGGTGAAGCGGCCCGCCGTCTCAAAAACGAATGGCATTCAGCGGCAATCGCCGGTGATGTGGCAGCGGCAGAGTACGATTTACATAAGCTGTATTCAAACATCGAAGACAATCCTAGCAATACCACGCGTTTCCTAATTATCGGTCACGAGGCGATTGCGCCATCGGGTCAAGATAAAACTTCAATTATGGTTTCAGCGCATGATAAAGCAGGCGCCCTGATCGAAATCTTAAAGCCCTTGTCTTATCATGGCGTGTCGATGACCAGTATCGAGACGCGTCCTGAACGTCCAAATAAATGGGCTTACGTGTTCTTTATCGATATGGATGGCCACATCGAAGACGCAAATGTGAGTGCAGCAATTGCTGATATCCGTCCGTTGGTCAAAGATTTGCGCATTTTAGGTTCTTATCCAAAAGCCGTGCTATAAAGCTGGCTTAATAGAATGGTTTTAACAGTAGGGATTCATCAACAGTAAATGCCTTATCACATCCAAGGATAAATCATGCAGTCATCACAGTCGACAGAGTCAAATTTATCATCGCTAGTGCCGGCCTATGACAGTATTTTAGAGCTAATGCCTTATCAGACGGGCAAGCCGGTTGAAGAGTTGACACGCGAGTACGGTGTCTCAGATGTGGTCAAGCTTGCTAGTAATGAAAATCCACTGGGCTGCTCACCGCATGTCACGCTTGCGATTACCGAGCAACTGGGTCAGCTGGCACGTTATCCTGATGGCAATGGTTATTATCTCAAACAAGCACTTGCTGACTTTAACGATGTTGGTGTCGACCAGATTACTTTAGGTAATGGCTCTGATGATTTGCTTGATATCTTAGCGCGTAGTTTTGCTGGCGTCGATGATGCGATTATTTATAGTCAGTATGCTTTTATCGTTTATCCGATGCTGGCCAAAATGCAAGGCGCAAAAGGCGTGGAAGTGCCAGCCAATCGTTTTGGTCATGATTTAAAAGCGATGAGTCAGGCGGTAGCGGACAATCCTAATAGCAAAATGGTCTTTATCGCCAATCCTAATAACCCAACGGGTACGCAGCTTACGCAGCAAGAGTTACGTGCATTTGTGGCTAGTGTGCCAAGCTCAGTGTTGGTGGTACTAGATGAAGCCTATATCGAATATAGTCCTGAGAGTAATAATAGAGCGCTGCTCGATGAATTTGAGAATGTGGTTATTGTACGTACTTTTTCAAAAGCCTATGGGCTAGCAGGTTTGCGTGTTGGTTATGCGCTAAGCTCAGTCGCTGTCGCCGATTTACTCAATCGCATTCGTCAGCCCTTTAACGTTAGTAGAGTCGCTTTAGCTGCTGCCAATGCTGCGCTTGCAGACCAAGACTTTATTGAAAAAACAAGACTTAATAACCAAGAGCAAATGCGCTGGTTAGAAAAGCAGTTTGATGCCTTGGGGCTAGGGTTTATTAAGTCGCATGCCAACTTTATCATGGTTGAAATAGAAGTTGAGATGGAAGACATGAACGCGGCAGCCATTTATCAAGCATTGCTAGAGCAAGGCGTGATAGTGCGTCCATTAGCAGGTTATGGTTTGCTCAATTGGCTGCGTATTACGGTAGGGGTTGCAGAAGATAATATGCGCCTGATTGATACCTTGCGCTCAATACTGACTGAAGATTAATAAAAAAGTAGTTATCCGTATTTTAATCAAAAAATAAATCAATTTTACGACGCCAATATCAGCATGCTTTATGCCTACTGATGCTGGTTTGTTGAAAGAGAAACGCCGTGAGTCGCCAGCAAAACAACCTTAGCAATCAAAATATAAGTAATCGAAACTTAAGCAATCAACCCATAACCAACCAAAACAATCATATGCAATCGTCTATACATACTCAGCCGCCATTATTTGAGCAAGTCTGTGTTATCGGTCTCGGGCTGATTGGCGCGAGTCTTGCCCAAGCCATCAAAGACCTTGGTTTAAGTGCGCGCTTGGTGGCGGTTGATCGACATGCACCAAGCATCGATGAAGCCATGCAACATGGTTTGCTAGATGCGGGTAGTGCCGTCTTAAGTGAAGTGGTATCGGGCAGCGACTTAATTGTCATCGCCGTGCCAGTGCAAGCGGTAAAGGCTGTGTTTGTCGATATCAAAACCGCGATGGATCATGGACAGCTTGCTGCTGATTGCCTCATTACTGATGTCTGTAGTACCAAGGTTAATATCATTGAGGCGGCAAAAGCGGTCTTTAGCTCGCTACCAACGGGGTTTGTCCCTGCGCATCCGATTGCTGGAGCGGAAAATTCAGGCTATCATGCCAGGCGCGCCACTCTATTTGTCAATCATAGCGTGATTATCTGTGAGCTGCCAACGACCAATGATAACGCTGTTGCTAAGCTTCGTCAGTTATGGGAAGCAGTTGGTGCGACGGTCATGCCGATGGCGGCTGAACGTCATGACGCAATATTGGCACATACCAGTCATCTGCCGCATTTGCTGGCGTTTAATTTGGTTGAACAGCTGGCAAGTCATGATGACAATTTAGATATGTTTCGCTATGCCGCAGGCGGTTTTCGCGACTTTAGCCGTATTGCCGCCAGCGACCCTAAAATGTGGCATGATATATTTTTTGCCAACCAAAGCGCGATTATAAGCGCTCTTGACGAGTATGGCGTTTATCTACAGAATATGCGCCAGCTTATCATTGATAAAGATTCGACCGCCCTCATGGGGCTTTTGGGCCGCGCGCAAGCCGCACGGCGACATTTTGGCCATATGTTAGCCAGCACCCCTTATACGGATACTTCTGCCATGTCAGCTTCTTATAATATTACTCCTAGCAACACCGTCTCTGGCACCATTACTATTCCTGGTGATAAATCTATCTCGCATCGCAGTATCATGCTTGGTAGCCTTGCCACAGGTGTCACCAACGTCACAGGGTTTTTGGAAGGAGAGGATGCGCTGGCTACCTTGCAAGCATTTCGTGATATGGGCGTGAGTATTGAAGGCCCTGATAAAGGTAAATTAACCATTCATGGCGTCGGTATGAACGGTCTAAAACCAAGCAAAACGCCCTTATATATGGGCAACTCAGGCACCAGTATGCGCCTGCTTGCCGGTATATTAGCAGCGCAGTCATTTGATAGTGTATTGACAGGCGATACCAGTCTAAATAAGCGTCCGATGGAACGTGTGGCCGCACCATTACGTGAAATGGGAGCCGTCATTCAAAGTACCGGTCATAATGGTACCGCACCGCTTAGCATTACGGGTCGAGCGAATGTTGGTGAGCCGCTCCAAGGTATGGAATATGATATGCCAGTTGCCTCTGCACAGGTTAAGTCTTGCTTATTATTGGCGGGACTTTGGGCAGAAGGTACCACGACCGTTATTCAACCTGAAGTTAGCCGCGATCATACCGAACGTATGCTCTCAGCCTTTGGTTATCCTGTGATGGTTGATGGCAATCGTGTCAGCGTCAAAGGTGGCGGTACGCTTACAGGCGGCGATATCGCCGTTCCTGCTGATATCTCATCAGCGGCTTTCTTTATGGTAGCCGCAGCTATCAGTCAGGGCAGCGAGCTGACCCTAACGCAAGTGGGTATTAATCCGACGCGTACGGGTATCATTGATATTTTAAAATTGATGAATGCTGATATTAGCCTAAGCAATGAAACCCATGTCGGCGGCGAGCCAGTGGCGGACATTACTATTCGCAGCTCAAGCCTAAAAGGTATCGAGATTCCAGAATATTTAGTACCTTTAGCGATTGATGAGTTTCCCGTATTATTTATCGCTGCTAGCTGTGCCCAAGGTCGTACGGTGTTAACCGGTGCAAAAGAGTTGCGTGTGAAAGAGTCAGATCGTATCGCCGTGATGGCAGACGGTCTACAAACACTAGGCATTGATTGTACGGTGACTGAAGATGGCCTGATTATTGAAGGTAAAGGCATCGAAGGTAAGGGCAGTAACGTTAATGAAGTGAATAACAGCCAGCCTGTCTTTGGCGGCGGACATATTACCTCGCATCATGACCATCGTATTGCCATGAGTTTTGCGGTTGCCAGCTTACGTGCAGCGAAGCAGATTACCATTGAAGGCGTTGAAACCGTCAATACCAGTTTCCCAGGATTTGCTGAGCTTGCCAATCAAATTGGTATGTCTATCAAGGTCGATAATGGCGCGGCTTAATATTGAAGTTGTTAATTACCTGACAAAATATTATTAACTTCTAAAATTTAAAGCTTTATCTTCTGAATCTGTTAAAGTCCAAAAGCTAAATTTTAAACTTGTTATAAAATTTATTTAATAATAGTTGTTGTCGTGAGCAATGTGTTGATACTTAGTTGGTATCAACGCATTGCTTTTTACTTTCTACCCTCTACGTAGTAACCCTGCGCTCTTACTTTTATCATTTGATAATGGTTTAAAAATAGGTAAGGGCGCGCTTTGCTCTAAAAAGTTGTATCGTCTTATGGCCACTCAAAATGTTGTCAAAAAACCCGTTGCTCCTATTCAAACCACCAGACGCGGTATTGCCACCGCGCTAACAGCGTTCTTTATTTGGGGTGCATTTCCGTTATACTTTAAGCAGCTCGCTGCTTATGATGCGACCGAGATTATCGGCCATCGCATTATATGGACCTTTGCCTGCTTGCTTATCGTATTGGTGCTGACCAAGCGCTGGCAATGGATTGATACGCTAAAGCAAAACCCGAGATGGATAGCATTTTCTTTTATATCGGGTTTGATTATTGCCACCAACTGGCTTACTTATGTATGGGCGGTCAACCACGACCGCATTCTTGAGGCCAGTTTGGGTTATTTTATCGGACCATTGGTCGGCGTGGCGCTCTCGATGATTTTGTTTAAAGAGCGTTTGCGCCCCTTGCAATGGGTAGCTATTGGTTTTGCGCTATTGTCCGTGCTGATTCAAGTCGTTATGATTGGTAGCCTGCCATGGATATCGCTGATTTTAGCCTTTAGTTTTAGTACTTACGGCACCATCCAGCGCCAAACACCGCTCACGGCGGTCGATGCCATGTTTGTAGAAACCACCATGTTAGTACCGATCTGTTTATGGTGGTTTTGGCAAGCTGACGTGGTGAGTAGTCAGTTAAGTTTTTGGTTTACCTCAAACATTTGGCTGCTGATGCTGGCAGGTCCGATTACGCTGATACCATTATTGTTGTTTAATAAATCGACTAAGATGGTTGCTTTTAGTATTCTAAGTTTTATGAATTATCTGACCCCGACCTTTATTTTCTTCTTGGCGGTATTCTATTATAACGAGCCTTTTGATTTACATCGTCTGGCGGTATTTGGTTTGATTTGGCTTGGGTTATTATTATTCAGTATTGACCTATGGCGCCATCGTCCGAGTAAAGCGTTAAAAGCTGCGCGCCTGCGCGACGAGGCGTTATCGTAAAATTGTTTTAAAATAAAAGTATAATAAATAAGGATAAGCGCATGTTTCATACCGAATCTGATGTGGTATTTGTCAAAGGCTTAACAGTAGAGGCGGTGATTGGTGTCTATGCCTGGGAGCGCGCTATTACGCAGCCACTCCTGATTGACATAGCGCTTGAGACGGATATTAGTAAAGCGGCTGTGTCAGACGATGTTAATGATGCGCTCAATTACAAAGCGGTCTGCGATGATGTGAGCGCATGGTGCCAAGCCATTCAAGCGCAGCTGCTTGAGCATTTGGCTGGTCAAATCGCTGATAAGCTACTGGCAAAATATAACTGTCATAAAATAACGCTCAGCGTTGCCAAGCCAACTGCTATTCAACAAGCGGATGCGGTTGGGGTGCAGATCACCCGTTATGCCAAAGGCTCAATAGCCGAATCCAATGTAAACCAAGATAGTTAATCTGATGACACATAGAGCATTGGCTGATTTGAATCTTGAAGACTTAAAACAGTGCGCGCCTGAACAGCTGCAAACGCATTCTGTATCGGCAGTGCTGCTCGCCCTCGGTAGTAATTATCAAGCTGAGAAATACTTACCACGCGCTCGAGAACAGCTTGCGGCTTTAGGTGAAATACAGCTATCAACGGCATTTCAAAATCCTGATTTTACCGCGACACCTGAGCTACCAAAACCTGACTATACCAATCAGTGTGTTTATTTAACCCTTACATCTGCCATGACCCTGCAGCAGTTGCAGCAGACTTTTAAAAAAATTGAGAGTGATTGCGGTAGACAGCGTTGCTCTGAATCAATAAAAAACCCTATAAAAAAAGTCGCTATGGATATTGATATTTTACTAATAAAATTAGACGATAGAGAAAATAGCCTAAGCAATTATTTGGCGCCTAAAAAAATAGTCAAAAATTCAGAGCAATGGATAATCATGGCAGATCGTTATCCATTTAAGGCCCATGAAAGGGCAGGGGTTGAAGAGTTGATTTTGAGTGGGCTTTAAAGAAGTTAAATGCAGTGGCTGAGCTGTTATTAAGAATAAGTCAAAGCTATTAAATCCTTAGTATTTTCCTTCAAGTATCTCAAAATGAAAGCCGGGTACTACCCAGCTTTTATCTAATTCATATGGTTTAGCGCAAAAATCCTTACTGCGCCGTCAAACCACCATCAATAATAAATTCTGAACCTGTTGAGTAGCTCGATTCATCTGATGCTAAAAATAGCACCATACCGCTGACTTCTTCGGGCTGAGCCACACGTCTCATCGGAATGGTTTTGGCAAAAGCTTCAACTGCATCTTTGGTATCGCCTTGCATAATCATCGGGGTAGCGATGACGCCTGGGTGAATGGAGTTCACACGTATGCCATAAGGGGCGCACTCTAATGCCGCCGCTTTAGTCATACCGCGTACCGCAAATTTAGAATCGGTATAACCGATAGCGCCGCCAACCAAACCGTTAATCGATGATATATTGATGATAGAGCCTTGCTTAGCGGCTTTCATCGTTGGAATAACCGCTTTCATGCCTAAAAAGACCGATACTTGGTTAATCTCTAGAATCTTGCGGTAGTCTGCTACTGAGGTATCTAAGATAGATTTGTGCGTCGTGATACCTGCATTATTGACTAAGACATTGATTTGACCAAATTTTTCTTGGGTTGCTTTAACGACTTGTGCCCAATCATCTTCATTGGTGACATCATGCTTGATAAAGAGGGCGTTATCACCAAGCTCTTTTGCCAATGCATCGCCTTTTTCACTATTGATGTCGGTCAATACCACTTTAGCACCTTCTTCCAGACATAAACGCGCATGAGTTTCGCCCATCCCTTGAGCCGCGCCTGTGATAATGATAACTTTGTCTTGTAAACGAGCCATGAGATTTCCTATTTTTATTTATGGATAATGAAAAGTATAAGTCATCATGGCTGAATATTCATTAGTGGTTATAAAACCATAAGCGAATATTCAATATTTTTAGACAATAATTTTAAATTTAGCCTGTAAATCATACCTTTAAATAGTGAGTTTGAGAAAACGATGTATAAAGTGATATTAGATTTTTGTTTTAAAGAGGTCGGTAGCCAACAGTTTTTTGAGAAAGACGTAGATTTTGATAAGTTATTAATCGAGCGATACAGTGAATTGCTCGAGCAAGCAGCGGCGTCAGAGTTATATGAATGGCGATGTAGTATTGAGGGTAGGTTGGCTGAGATAATCATTTTAGACCAGTTTTCGCGCAACATTTATCGTGATACGCCAGCGGCCTTTGCTCAAGATAGTATGGCATTGGCGCTCGCTCAAGAAGCGGTTACTGCTGGCGCATTAGAAATACTTGAAACTGTAGAGGCGCGTAAGTTTGTACTTATGCCGTATATGCACAGTGAGTCAAAACTGATTCATCAAGGAGCAGTCACTCTGTTTGAGCAATATACTAATGCCGATACCGTAGAGGCTGAGATGAAACATAAAGTCATTATCGATCGATTTGGTCGTTATCCTCATCGTAATGACATTTTAGGACGGGTTTCGACTGGCGAAGAAATAGAGTTTTTGACGCAGCCTGACTCGTCATTCTTATAAATATTATCTGTTTAATAGCTAATAGATAAAACGCTATTTATCAATTGGTTAACATAAAAAAAGAGGCTGTTTGGCCTCTTTTTATTTAGTATCTAAGATAGCTAGCAGCTTACTTCTGCTCAGCGCCGGCTGCATCCATATCAGACCGCCCAATCACATCTAAATCCTCTAAGCACAGCTTATCGTATTCCTTTTTGCAAAAATTAGGATCGATTTGGCACATCGCGCTTTGCAATTGATCTAGGCGGTTTTCTGATTGCTGGATGTGCTCAAGCATTTTTGCAAAGGCTTCTGCGACAGGGTCTTGAGAGAAAGGGTCAATACCGTAGGCTTGAAAGGTTGTGGTTCGTTTGGTACTCGATACTGTGTCTTTTACTTTGTCAGTACTGCCAGCTTGCGCGACTTTTTCTTGCTGTTTGGCATCTTGGACTTTGGTCGCAATGGGGTTGCCTTTTTCATCGTGATTTTCTGAGATCATACGTGCCGCGCTACCGACCATGGTAGCGCCCGCTGGCACAGGTTTGACAACAACCGCATTTGAGCCGATTTTAGCGTTTTTACCGACGGTAAAGGGTCCTAATACTTTGGCACCCGCACCAACTGTCACGCCATCTTCTAGCGTTGGATGGCGTTTGCCATTATTCCACGAAACGCCGCCAAGGGTAACGCCATGATATAGAGTGACATCATTACCAATCTCTGCCGTTTCGCCAATCACAACCCCGACACCGTGGTCAATAAAGAAGCGCTTACCAATTTTGGCAGCAGGATGAATCTCGATACCAGTAACGATGCGTGAGCCATAGGAGATCACGCGCGCCGCCAGTTTGTGTTCATGATTCCAAAGATAATGGGCGCCACGATGTAAGACAAGCGCATGGATGCCAGGATAGGTCAGGATGACTTCCAGACTATTCCGTGCCGCTGGGTCACGGTTGAATACCGCATCGATGTCTTCTTTTAGGTCTTTTTTGATGCTGGTAAGCGATTTGAACAATTTGGCTGGCAATGACATAAGGCGTCCTATCGTATTTTTGATAACAATCTTTTTAGTTATAGCAGTTTAACAGTACAAAATATAGGGATGAGTGATAAATTAAAACAGAGTATGCATAGATAAAACGCCAAGCTGTGGCGATTTGTCTACAAACAATCCTATGTGACTAGATATGCTAATTAATTATCACTCGTCACATATTTTAATAGCTCGACAACCTGTTCAGGCGTTTGCGCCCATGCCATGGCTGCCGCATCAACTTCTTTTAGCGGATGAATAATATCTTCAGCATGCAAGGTAATATAAGGCTTGCCCAAAGCGGCGCAGTAGCCGGCATCAAATGCGGCGTTCCATTGTTTGTATTTATCGCCAAAGCGAATGATAGCGATATCACATTTTTGCATCATATTTTTGGTACGAATTGCATTCACCTTTGATGACTGATGGTCACGCCAGAATCCATTGTCATTTTCACCCAACACATCACCAGCCGCGTCGCTGGCTTCATGGTCAGTAACAGCTGAGGTAAAGGTAATAGCAAGACCATGCTCTTTCGCGCCTTGCATAATTTTTTGTCGCCAGTCGCTGTGTATTTCTCCAGATAAATAAACCGTCCAATTCACTGTTCACTCCTTTTTATTATTAAATTCACTATTAAATCATAGCACTTACAAAACAGCAGCACTTACAAAACAGCAGTACTTACAAAACAGTAGAACTTGCAAAACAGTAGAACTTGCAAAACAGTAAGCCTACTGTTGGCAACGCCAAAAGATCAACGCCCTAAACATTGCGCATTAGAAGCTTTAATCTTTTGCAAGCTTAGCAATTAAAGCGCTTAATAGCTGATATTCTTTTTGATCAAGCTGTAAGCGTGAGCCCAGTCGTGATAGGCGCGACGGTAAAGACTTTAGGTTTTCACTATCGGCCAGTCCACGCTGAACCATCAATTCAGTCGTGCGCTGAGTCAGCTGCTGTAATTGCTGTTGGCTAATAGCGGGTTCATCCCATTGTTGCCGTAGATGAACATCTAATGTTGGCTGAACCGCTGCATTTTTATCATTATCTAGACGGTTGGTAGTCGCTTGATTATGGGTCTGCGCATAAGCAAAGATAAAGCTGGCAATCACTTGCACGGCTGAAGCTACGTTAAGCACAGGATAAGCAGGATTGGCATCAATTTGAATATGATAATCAGCGTAAGCCAGCTCTTCATTGGTCAATCCGCGGTCTTCACGCCCAAATAAGATAGCAATATTTGGCTTATTTGTAGATTGAGCATTTTCACTCAATTTAGTGTTTTGATTATTATCAGCTACATCGAGAGCGGTTTGCTTATCGATAAAGTCAAACATGATTTTGGCAGCTTGCGTCGGCGTCACCACAGGGCGCGGTAAATGACGGCTACGACTGCTGGCCGCAAATACGAGCTGGCAATCCGCTATCGCCGATTCTAACGTCGGCGCTATAGTCGCTGATGATAGCAAGTCACTGCCACCGGCGGCATGAGAGACACTGGTTTCATCAATGGGCAGCTTAGGGTCAATGACAGTCAAACGCGATAAACCCATAGTGTGCATGGCGCGTGCTGCTGAGCCTATATTGGCAGGCAACGTGGTATTGACCATGACGATTTGCACACAAGACAAATAGTCGCTTACCGTATGATTGACGGTTGCGGCTGCTAAGGTTGAGGAAGAATCGTGATTCATTACAACCCCAGTCTTTGGTTTATTTCTTGCTCAACACGTTGCAACGCTACTGCAACCGCTTCAATAAGTTCCGCTTTGTCGCTGATAAGACGCTCGCGGCAAGCCTCTTGTAACTGCCCACTAAGATGCATCAATTGGGTTGCACCCAAATT
This sequence comes from Psychrobacter sp. UBA6291, assembly GCF_002439405.1. Lineage (NCBI taxonomy): Bacteria > Pseudomonadati > Pseudomonadota > Gammaproteobacteria > Moraxellales > Moraxellaceae > Psychrobacter > Psychrobacter sp. UBA6291. The sequence continues at coordinate 13,675 of NZ_DJUD01000026.1, forward strand.
GGCACTGGCGCCTTTTAGCGCATGAGCAATTTCATAGCCATTGGCGTTGTCATCTTTTTGCTGCGCGCTTCTTAAGTCGGCAATGCGCTGCTGACTGTCGGTAAAATACACTTGTATCAAGTCAACAAAGTCTTCTTCCAACAAGTCACGCATGTCATCAAACTGCTCGTCATTGATAATCTCGTTAAGTTGAGCATTCATATTATTATTTGGGTTTTCAGTCATGATCATGTGTCCAATAAAGTAAAAGTTACAGCAATTAAGTTAACTAACAATCAGGTTAACTATAATGAAAATGCAAATTGTCTTCGCTAACCATGCTCTTTAATTGCTGTAAGTTATCATCGTTAGGGTAGACGCGCCAATGCTCAGATAGTCCTACATTGGCAATGCCGTATTCTTCATAAATGCTCAACCCAAGCGGTAGGCAGTTATCATTAATAGAGGCATCGGTGTTGCTAAGGGCATTATTAGCATAGCCGCCGTTTTGCAGCGCATCTTGCTGCATGTCATTTTCTAACGCTAATAAATCATTGCCGTTTTCATCGTATAAGCTGCCACCCATCGCTGGGTCATAAGCGCTGTTACCACTGCCACCATTATTACCTTGCTCGTCCTGCTCATCGTTATAAGACAAGCGCGGCACTGGTATGATGTCTGCTTGAGCGGATTTTAGCAAAGGCTGCATACGCGTGAGCAGATTAATATCACTGCCATGGACTTTAATGCTAATTTTTTTCATCCAACGCAGGCGCGCGTCAACCATACTCATGGCATTATCAAGGCGGGCAAAAATGCGCCCGTCACGCTCACGGATACTGCCTTTAATGATGACCACTTCATCAATTTTTAACTGCTCTTTTACACGGTTAAAGCGCTCGGCATAACAGCTGACCTCTAAGCGTGACGTGCCATCGTCTAAGGTAATGACGTTACGCGTACCAAAATTGGCAATATCAATAATCAAACCGGCAAAGTAGCAGCTGCCGTTATAGCCGGTATCTGTCAGCTTATCGAGACGGGCGCCTGAGGTATAACGTTTGAGCTCCTCACGGTATTCATCGATAGGATGTCCGGTTAAATAGAGACCTAACGTATTTTTTTCCGCTTTTAGGCGGTGCTTATCACCCCAAATCAGCTCCGGCGTCATAACGAGTGGCGGCGCAGCAACGACACCGTCCATTTCACCAAATAAGTCCATCATACCAAGCTCATTGTTTTGGCGGTCTTGTTCCGCAGCTTGTACGGCGCTTGGCAGTTGACTCATCAGCGCCCCGCGAATCTCGTATGCTTCGTCGCTTGGCAAGTCTGGTCGTAAAGTCGCGGCAAAATCATCAAAACAGCCCGCACTGACTAAGGCTTCCAATGTACGTTTATTGACTTTTTTAATATCAACGCGGCGGCAAAAGTCGTATAAATCTTTAAACGGTCCTTCACGTCGGCGCGCCTCAACGATAGACTCAACCGCACCTTCACCAACGCCCTTAATCGCACCCAAGCCATAAATAATATTGGTCGGCGTATCGGCGACAAAATGCCACTCACTACGGTTTACCGATGGATTAACGACGGTCAAACCGAAGTTTTCACGGCAATCATTGATAAAGAACACCACGTTATCGGTGTTGTTCATATCGGACGTTAGGACGGCTGCCATAAATTCGGCAGGGTAGTATTGTTTTAAATAAGCCGTCTGATAAGCAAGCACACCATAAGCAGCAGAATGCGAGCGGTTAAAACCGTAACCGGCGAACTTTTCCATCAAGTCAAAGACGCCGCCTGACGTCGCTTCATCAATACCTTGCGCCGTAGCACCTGTGACAAAAATATCGCGCTGTTTGGCCATTTCTTCAGGTTTCTTTTTACCCATGGCGCGGCGTAGCATATCAGCGCCGCCCAAGCTATAGCCGGCCATAACCTGCGAGATTTGCATCACCTGTTCTTGATAGACAATAACGCCGTTGGTATTTTCTAAAATCGGCTCAAGGTTAGGATGGTCATAAATGACTTCCTCGCGACCATGTTTACGGTCGATATACATCTCTACCATGCCTGCATCGAGCGGACCCGGACGATATAGCGCGCACATGGCGATGACGTCTTCGATATTGGTCGGTTGTAATTTTGCCAGATACTTTTTCATACCCATACTTTCTAGCTGAAAGACGGCAGTGGTCTTAGCATCTTGCAAGAGCTTATAGGCTTTTTTATCATCTAGTGGCAAATCTTCTAATACTAGCGGGTCTTTGCCTTCTCTGGCGCGGCGTAGGTTGATGTTTTCAACAGCAGCGTTAATGACCGTTAAGTTACGTAGTCCCAAAAAGTCAAACTTCACCAGCCCAACGGCTTCAACGTCATCTTTATCAAACTGGCTGACACGGTGGCCATCGTCATCACAATAGATGGCGCTAAAATCGGTGATTTTATGCGGGGCGATTAGTACGCCACCGGCATGTTTACCGACGTTTCGGCAGACACCTTCCAGCTTAATCGCCATCTCCCAAATCTCAATGGCATCTTCATAATCCATATTATCAGGATTGGAGATTAAGTCTTTAAGCTGCGGCTCTTGCTCAAGCGCCTGACTGAGCGTGATACCAGGTGTTTTTGGGATAAGCTTGGATAGTTTACTGGCAAGGAAGTACGATTTACTTTGTACACGCGCCACATCTCGTACCACCGCTTTTGCTGCCATGGTACCAAAGGTAATAATTTGCGAGACTGCTTCACGGCCATAAGTTTGCGCCACATAATCAATCACGCGGTCACGACCTTCGATACAAAAGTCAATATCGAAATCGGGCATAGAGACACGTTCGGGGTTTAAGAAGCGCTCAAAGAGTAAGTCGTAGTGAATCGGGTCAAGGTCGGTAATATTAAGCGCATAAGCGACCAGCGAGCCGGCACCAGAACCACGACCGGGTCCAACCGGTACGCCATTGGCCTTTGCCCAGCGGATAAAGTCCATGACGATTAAGAAGTAACCGGGGAAGCCCATCGATAAGATAACTTCAAGCTCATACTCTAAGCGCTCATCGTACTTTTGGCGAAACTCCTGCCAATTATCCGAGCGTTCGGCAACAGGAAATAGCCTGTCAAGCCGCCTATCGAGGCCGCGTTTTGATTCGGCGCGGAAAAACGATTCAATCGTTTCGCCTTCGGGTACGGGAAATTCAGGTAGGACATTAATGCCAAGGGTTAAAGTCACATTACAGCGCGTGGCTAAACGTAAGGTATTATCAATGACCTGCGGAATATCGGCAAACAGCGCCTTCATTTCCTGCTGGGTTTTTAAATACTGCTCATCTGAATACAGCCGTGGACGATTGGGGTCGGCAAGGACATACGAGCCTGCGATACAAACGCGCGCTTCGTGAGCGTCAAAATCATCTTGCTCTAAAAAGCGCACATCGTTGTGAGCAATAATAGGAATACGATGCTTGGCACCGGCATGAATAGCCGCTTTTATAAAAGCGTCTTCGCCCGAGCGATTGGTACGCTTGATAGCGAAATATAAGCGATCATCAAACTGTGCTTGCCATTCTGTCAGCAGCTCGTCAGCTTTTTCTGGCATAGAACTAACGAGCGCTTGGCCGACATCGGATTTTTCGGTAAATAAAACGATGACACCAGCGGCGTGCTCTAAAACATGGCGACGCTCAACGACTGGCACCCCATGATTGGCAGCATCGGCGCGTCCCTCGGTAAAGCCAAGAGAGACGATACGGGTGATATTTTGATAGCCCTCATTGTCCATCGCCAGTAGCACCAAGCGCGTGTCCTCATTATCCATAATGATTTCACTGCCGATAATCGGCTTGATACCAGCGCCCAAACAGGCACGATAAAACTTCACCGTCGCATAAAGGTTGGATAAATCGGTCAATGCCAGCGCGCTCTGATTGTCCGCCGCCGCGGCTTTAATTAGCGGCTTGATACGCACGATAGAATCGGTAATGGAATATTCGCTGTGGATACCAAGGTGTACAAATGCCATAGAAGACTCTTACTGGTGCAATCAAAAGGGAATAAGCTGTATGATAATAAATTTTTTATTATCAATGCCTTATGGTTTTTTAAGAAGTGATAGGACGCGAAAATTGATATTTTGAGCTTTTAAAGCTGGTCGTCAATAATAGCATTATTTGGCGCAGACAGCCACCGATTCAAACGTATAAGAGAGAGGGCGAGGGTAGAAAAAGCAAGTTTAATCAGGATTAAACAGTTTTAGTGAGTTTAGCCAAAAATGCCCTCTATAGGGTTAAGCATAAAGAATAGAGGACAAGATAAAGGCTAGAGAACGGCGTTATTTGCTATCGTTTTTAAAAGATTAACTTTTAAAACAAACTATCAAACTTTAATAACCCACTACCGCGGCATCGACTATACGTGGGTCAGAAGAACCATAAACGCCATTTGGGGTAATCATAATCGACTGGGTTGAACCCATGGCTGACTGCGGGCTAACTTTATGTCCCATTGATTCTAGCTTTTTAATCGTATCAACATTTAAGGCTTTTTCGATACGAATCTCATCGGGCAGCCATTGGTCATGGATACGCGGTGCGTGGGTCGCTTCGGCAATATTCATATCATGGTCAATGACGTTGGAGATGACTTGCGTGACGGTAGTAATAATGCGGCTACCACCAGGGCTGCCGGTAACGATATAAGGTTTGCTGTCTTTAAATACCAGCGTCGGGCTCATCGAAGACAACGGGCGCTTATTGGCCTCGACCGCATTAGCGTCGCCGCCGATTAAACCATAACCATTGGGCACGCCGGGTTTCGCAGAAAAATCATCCATCTCATTATTTAACAAAATCCCTGTCCCTTCAGCGACAAGCCCTGTGCCATAAGAAAAATTCAGCGTATAAGTATTGGCTACAGCATTGCCGTCTTTATCAACGATAGAAAAATGCGTGGTTTGATCGCTCTCGTATGGTAAGGGATTATTCGCTTTAATCGTTGCTGCGGGTGTGGCTTTATTAGGATTAATTAAGCTACGTAGTTTATCGGCATAAGCTTGTGAGGTTAAACCGCTGGCAGGCACGTCAATAAAGTCAGTATCTCCTAAATATTCTGCGCGATCGGCGTAAGCTAATTGCATCGCCTCGCTCATTAAATGAATGGTTTGTGCGCTGTTTTGACCGTAGTCTTTTAATGGATAGCCTTCTAAGATATTTAAAATCTGCACGATATGGATACCACCAGAGGACGGCGGCGGCATGGATACAATCTCATAACCACGATAATCGCCTTTAACGGGCACGCGAGCAATCGCCCTGTAATTGGCTAAGTCTTGCAAGCTCATATTGCCGCCTGCTTCATTGACGGCTTTGACCAATTTACGCGCGGTTTCGCCTTTATAAAAACCATCAGACCCTTTTGCGGCAATCAGTTTAAGGGACTTTGCCAGCTCAGGTTGACGTAGTAGCTCACCCGGCTGATAGGCGCTGCCATCTGGTTTAAAAAATATCTTTTTGGTACTTGGCCATTTTTGTAAACGGTCACTCAACGCTTCTAATGATTCGGACAAGCCAGCGGTGACTTCAATACCGTTTTCTGCCAGTGCAATCGCTGGTGCCATAACTTGCCCACGGCTCATGGTGCCATGATCTTCCAAGGCTTTTAGTAAGCCTGCTACGGTGCCCGGCACGCCAACCGCCAAGCCATGATAACGGGATAAATCACTAACGGCATTGCCATCGCTATCAAGATACATATCACGTGAGGCGCTACTGGGCGCTTTTTCGCGATAATCGAGCGCCACCGTTTTGCCTTGCTTGGCATCATAGACCATCATAAAACCGCCACCCCCGATATTGCCCGCACGCGGTAAGGTCACGGCTAAGGCAAAGCCAACGGCGACAGCGGCATCAACAGCATTACCGCCATCTTTTAAAATCTTTAAGCCGATATCAGAGGCGAGGGCTTCTTGAGTGGCGACCATGCCGTTTTTTGCCCAAACAGGGTGATGAATGGCGTCAGCTGAGTAGATAGCTTGATCGGTTTTGGCTGTCTTGCCACTAACGACGGCTGTGCCTGTGGCGGTAGTGGGCGCTAGGGCAGAGGATTTCGATTTTGTAACGCGCTGAGTTTCAGACAATACAGTCGGATTATCAGCCATAATCGCTAAATTAATCGCACTGGTGTTAATCGAGGTTGGATTGACGGTATTTTTTGCGGTCGTAGGTTTGGTTTCTGCGGCGTGAGCAGAGACCGTTAGCAATAGCGTGCTAGTGATAATCAGCGCAGCAGATTTTAGTTTTTTATGGGTGAGCGTTTGGGTGCTATGAGAATGAGAAAACAGAGTTGACATCGCAAAGTCCTTTTTACGAGGGTGAGAAAAATTCAGCTAAAAAGAGAGGTGAATAAATAAGCTTAAATAGTAACGAATATTGCCAGTAGTAGAAAGGGCTTTACTATTTTTGTTTTCAGATAAAGAAGCCCGTTATAAGGTAGTTAAGCTTTGGAAGTTTGAGAGATAAAAAAAGAGCCAAAAAAAAGCGCACCGGCTAACCGATGCGCTTTTTTAAATGTTCTTACTTTATCTAACTAATGCTTTTTTAATTCCATGGCTTATATCTTACTGCGCTTGGTTATGCATCTGACGGTTTTTTGAACCATGATGACCTTTTGCTTTTCTTTCTGATTTTAATTGCGCCATTTTTTGACGCTGTTCAGGCGTTAGTACTTGCGAGATAGCATGCTCAGTTTGCACGCGTTCAATAACGCGCTGCTTGGTCTTTGCCGCTTGTTGATCGGCTAGGCGGTTAACTGCTGCGGCATCTAAAGTTTTGGCATTGGTCAACGCTTGCATTTGTTGTTGCATTTGCGCGCGTTCTGCTTGATATTTGCTACGATCTTTTTTGTTGCCACTATATTTTTCTTGCATAATAGCTTTGATTTGTGCCTGCTGCGTCGCTGTCAAATCCAACTGCGACATAGGGCCTCTCATGCCAACTTTATGCTGCTTTTGCATGTTGGTCGTTTTTGGCGTTACTGACGTCGTATCGGTGGTGGCGTTGACACTGGTACAGCCCGTAACCGTTAAGACGCTAGATATCGCGAGTACTGAGCCTATCAATAATTTTTTCATTATCATTACCTTAATAGTTACCTTAAATTATGGAGCAAACGTTAATTATTACGAAAAGAGGTTTTTTATCTGATAATTAATGATTAGCAAGTGTCCCGGATAGCCACTATGAATCATTAATTGCCATCAGTATTTGTTGCTGATAGCCGCTATCATACGACAGCTAGAAGTTGCGAACATTTATGAAATATTAAGAAAGGTAACGTTTGTGGCGCATTGATGGATGCTTGCCTGATAATATCAACCATACTATGGCATGCTTAGAATCATTTGACTGAACAGCAATAAAGTAGAAAGGAGAGGAGGAGGATGGCAAATATTTTATTGGGTGATGATGATGAAGAGTTGACCCAACTGCTGCAAGAGTATTTGCATAATCATGGCATCCAAAGTGACTGTGTGCATGATGGCGAGGCGGTCATCGAACGCTTAAAATCAGCCATGCATGATAGTGCGCCTTATGATTTATTGGTACTCGATATTATGATGCCAAAGATAGATGGGCTCAGTGTCCTGCGTCAGCTGCCAGCGATTAGCGATATTCCAGTGATTATGTTGACGGCAAAAGGTGAGGAGATTGATCGTATTATTGGGCTGGAGCTTGGTGCCGATGATTATATTACCAAACCGTGTAACCCGCGTGAGCTGCTGGCACGTATTAACGCAGTGATTAAACGTAGCCGTATTACCGCATCGGGTGCTGCCGCCTCAGAGCACTTGCCACTGCCAGAGAGCCGGTTGCATTTGGACCAAAATCAACGACTTTGCCAAATAGATGGCGTCGAGTTACAAGTCACAGGAACAGAGTTTGACTTGTTGGTGGCGTTACTTAAACAAAAAGGCGAGGTGGTCAGCAAAGCGTGGCTGTCACAACATGTCTTACAGCGTGAGTTGCAGCCGTTTGATCGCAGCCTTGATGTGCATGTGTCGCGCCTGCGTAAAAAACTGCAACCTTTTCATGACGAGCCTATCAAGGCAATTCGTGGTAAAGGTTATCAGCTGGTGCTGTAATGACGGACGCATCGATGCTTACCTCGACATTCAAGCCAAGAATCACGCTATTTTGGCGACTATTTCTCAGTCTGTTATTGACGGTACTCATCACCTCTATCATCTCTGTTATGGTAGAACGTTGGCTCAATGGTAAAGAGCTCAGCGCTCGGATGGACGTGCAAATTGACAGTCTTTTACTCAAGCGCCAAGAAGTGGTTGCGGCGCTACAGGCTGGTGATTTATTAGCAGTCAGGCAACTTTACCGGCAAGACCGCCGGCTGATGAGTCAAATCAGGATTTATGATGAGCAGGGCGCTATTATTTTTCCGCGCTATCGCTATAGAGAAGAGCGTCAAACAAACGGTCAGGAAGTGGCGCGTGACTTGCCATCGCATCCCATTTCTGGCAATCGTAGAGCGCATCATGATAAAAATGATAGCGCCTACGAAAAGCCCTCTTTTATTAATGCAATCCTGCATCCAGCGATGCCGAATAGAGAAGTAATTTTTGACCCTAATAATCGCCCAGAACTGGCAGATATCACCGTAGATTTGCCAGACGGGCAAACGGCCATTATACAATTGCGCCCGCACCTGCGTTTTGCTGATGTCTTGGCGCTGCAACGCGGTAATTTTACCGTGCGTTTGCTTCTCATTATTCTGTTTAGCGTGTTGGTCTGCTTTTGGCTCAGTCGTACGCTGACGCAGCGCATTGGTCGAGTTCAAGATACCGTGCACCGTATGATCGACGGCGATTATCAAGCCAATCCGCAGTTATCAACATTGGGCTCTGACGAGCTAGGTTTATTGGCAAAAGATGTGGCTTTATTATCGACTCGATTGGCTGAGAGTGAGCTTGCGCGCAAGCAGATGCTCAGTGATATCTCGCATGAGCTGCGCTCGCCACTGGCGCGCCTTGATGTGGCTACTGAACTGACGCGTGACTTTGCACCCGATGCTAGCCGTTACCTTGACCGTATCGATAAAGAGTCGACACGCATGAATGAGCTGATTGAGCAAATCATTCATATTCAATCTCTGCAAATGCAGCAATATACCATCGATAATTTAGAGAGTGATGCTGTAGACGTGGTTGAACTCATCACCGAGATTGGCAAAGACGTTTGTTTTGAGTTTCAGCATAAAGATGTGCGCTGGCAATGGACGCCGCCAGATGCTTTATCATCGTCATCTGATGCGTCTTTGACTGTGCTTGGTAATCAAGAACAGTTGCATAGTGCCTTTGAAAATATCATTCGTAACGCTTTTATGCACACTCCTGCAGATTCGACCGTTACTGCTGAAGTCACAAAAGTAAGGCTCGATAATAAAAGAGATGCCATTCAAATTAGCATAACAGACGAGGGCGGCGGGGTAGCAGAAAAAGACTTAGAGCGTATTTTTCAGCCCTTTGTACGCCTTGATAGTGCTCGCCACAGGGAAACAGGTGGCTATGGGTTGGGGTTGGCCATCGTCCATGCGGTCGTTGTCGCTCATAAAGGCCAAATTAATGTTTGTAACCGCAAAGATGGTATTCAAGGCTTGGTGGTACAGATAGTGCTGCCTATTCAATAAAAGTAAACAATATTTATTATGCCTTTAAATTCATAGAATTAGGAAGAATTAGCGTACCAGAATAACAGGCGATAAGGTGCTGGCAATGATTTCTGTCGTGGTACTGCCCAAAAATAAATGCTGAAGCTTAGAGCGTCCATAAGCGCCAATGACGATGATATCGATGTTGTTTTCAAATTGAAAGCTGAGTAAACCCTCAACCGCATCAAGTTCTAAGAGCTGATGGGTATCGACGCTAAAACCCGCTGCCTGTAAGTGTGCAGCCGCGTTATCAAGGCTTTTTTTAGAGGCTTCGTTATGATGACCGACCATAACGATATGACCTTGTAAGCCTTTTAACAGGTTGCTCTTTGCAAGCACGTGTATGGCATTTATCGCCGTTTTACTGCCATCAAATGCCACCATATATGACTGCGGCTCTTTAAATTTCTCTGAACAAATCAACACCGGTATGTTCGAGGCGCGGGCGACCGTTTCGATTTGACTGCCGATATTGATACGACTGTTTTTATGGTCCTCACCGCGCCGTCCCATGACTATGGCGCGATTTTTTTCCTGAAAATGCTCAATCGCTGGCAGCAGTTTACCGCGGCGTTGATAAATGCAAACCTTCATATTTTGAAAGCCATTTTGAATATGACTTTTTGCATCTTGTACCAAGGCATTGCTGTAGTTGTTGACCACCTGCGCCCTTTGCTCATCGAGTTCCGATAACTCATCGAGCAAAAACTGGCGACTATTAATGCCAATAGCACCTGATAAATCGCGTCTGACCGAAGCTGCTACGTCGCTCACGTGCAATAAAGCTACTGAGATATCCAGTTTGCTTGCGTACCACGCGGCATAATCACAGACTGAGCCAGTCACCGCTGAACCATCAATACAAGCCAAAACGTGCTCTTCCGTTATCATAATCTGTCCTTAGTTTTGCATTTATCTTTTGATAAGCCGACCTTTTCATCACATTAAAAATGATCTAGTAGGGGTCATCATCTTACCTCAAATATAGTCATGGCAAGATTAAAGCGCTAGGTTTTAAATGCCTTTTTATAAATATAATTTTCTTTAATTATAGAACAATATTTCACTAAAAAATATTGGTTCTACTAGAATTATAATTAAATATCAGGTTTTATGGCTGATATAAAATAATCTTCTATTTAAAAACACGGTCACTTTTTAGAGAGTGTTAAATAAGCACACAAATTACAAACCAACTCTTAATCCCTGAAGATTTATAGTTAATAGTTATACGATTATTAAAGTAAGAAAAATAATATTTATGTTTATTATTATCATTTTATTTAAAATAAGCGCTATCTTTTAGATGTTTGCATTTGCTAACTCATTAAAAGTCAAAGATATAATTCTCTTTAACACCAAGCGCTTATCTAGGTTTCTCATAAATTTGGCAGTTAAGCACCCTCTATCCTTATTAGACTTCCATCAAGACTAAAATTAATCTTAGAGTATTTTTAAAATTTAGTTAATAGTATTTTTAATTACTGTATAGTTATTTAAGATTTTTTAACTTTATATAGCTAAAAAGCTTCAAGTTATTGCTTTAAAAATAATCAAAAAACGGTGGTGTTCTAAAAAGTAT
>NZ_DJUD01000062.1:0-19247 GCF_002439405.1 Psychrobacter sp. UBA6291
CAAAGTGAGATTGCAACCATGAGCTATACACATCTAAGCCTAGGTGAACGATACCAGATTTATGCCCTTAAAGGGGCAAAACATAGTATTAATTTTATAGCGAGGGCGTTAAACAGAAGTCCCAGTACCATATCAAGAGAGCTTAGGCGTAATAAAAGCCTACGAGGTTACCGAGCAAAGCATGCTAATAACAAGGCTTGTGACAGACGAGCTAACAACGCCACAACTATTGTGGCTGACCTCTGGGCATGGGTGACAGACAAGCTTAAAGAGAACTGGAGTCCTGAGCAAATATCTGGCGTTCATGCTGGTATCAGTCATACCCGTTAAGTCGAACTCTAAAAACAGCAACAATGACACACTAGACTGGTATTTGTATCGTTGCCGTCACTTGGTAGAAAACGCTTTTGCTAGGTTGAAACATTTTAGGGGCATTGCCGCGCGATATGATAAGCTCAAAGATAGCTATGCAGCAGCGGTAATGCTTGCTTGTGTCTTTATCTGGTTGCCACTCATTTGAATTCTATACACATCCTAAAAGGTATTGTTAAATTATCATAATCGCTATGTTGAATTGACCGAGGAAGGTAAACGATAATAAACCTAAAGGTTAAAAGCTAAAAGGTAAGAAACTCAATCTATAACAGCTGAACGAATATGAGCAGGAGGAAATACGGCGCTAAAGGTTGAGCCTTTGCCTTCTGTCGATGTGATTTGCAGGGTTGTGTCGTATTGATATAACACATGCTTGACTATTGCTAGCCCCAGCCCTGTGCCGCCTGTTTCCCGACTACGCCCGCTGTCTACTCGGTAAAAACGCTCGGTCAATCGCGCGACATGCTCGGGCGCAATACCAATACCATTATCGGTGACGGCAAAGCGACAGCCTTCTGCCACTTTTGCCCAACTGATAACAATATTGCCGCCTTTTGGCGTATATTTAATGGCATTGATGACCAAATTGGACAACGCACTGTTTAAATACATCTCCGAGCCGTAGAGACCATCATAGGTATCTATCTGCAGGTGCAGCGTATGGCCGTATTCTTGATTATACGCTTGCGCGTCGTCATAGACATGGGTGAGCAGCTTAGTCATATCAATATAATGCAGCTCATGCGTCTCTTCGATTTCAATTCGTGATAGCAATAATAAGTCATTGACCACCCTATTCATACGCGTAGTCTGCTGCGTCATTAGCTCAAACCCGCGTCGCCATTGCCGCGGCATCTCTTCTTGATCAGAAAAATTCTCCAGATAGCCCATCAGTACGGTGAGTGGTGTTCGCAATTCATGCGAAACATTGGCCACAAAGTCGCGGCGCATTTGCTCTAAGTGTTGTAAGCGGGTCACATCATAAATAATCAGCAGCTTTTCATCGCCAAAAGGCGTGAGCTCACATTTAAGATAACGGTTAGGGTCACGCCATGACTTCATGTGTACGCCATCATTGGGCGTGATCTTATTCTGATAGTACTGATGAAACTCAGGGACATTAATAAAGTCAAAAATACTTTTGCCATGGTCCGCTGACTGTAGCAATAATAAATCTTCGGCGGCCTGATTCCACCACTCCAAACCATCGTCACCATTGAGCAAGATAACCGCATCTCGCAATGCGCGTAAGGCACTTCTGATTTTTTGAAGCTGATCGGTAGAATTTTGCTGCAAGATTTGATGGTCCTGTTGTTTTTTACTTTGTTGCACTGTATCTGACTTGGCGTTTTCTGGTTGGGCGTTTTCTTCAAGCACTGTCATGCATACCTCACATTTTTATTGAGCCAAACTAGAAAATCGATAACCTGTCCCGCGCACCGTTTGAATCAAGGTACTACAATCGTAAGGCTGGAGCAGTTTACGTAAACGCCTGATATGTACATCAATCGTGCGATCTTCGATATAGACATTACCGCCCCAGACCTGATCGAGCAATTGAGTGCGCGTATAAGCACGCTCTGGATGACTCATAAAAAACGCCAGTAATCGATATTCTGTCGGCCCGATATCGATGACTTGATTGTCAGCGGTAATGCGTTGGCTTTTGGGATCGAGACTAAGCTTGCCTATTTCGATCGGCTTATCACTACTAAGCGCACGACCACGGCGTAATACCGCTTTGATTCTTGAAATCAATTCACGCGTTGAAAACGGCTTGGTCATATAGTCATCAGCGCCCGCATCAAGCCCATGAACCTTGCTATCCTCTTCACTTTTGGCCGTCAGCATAATTACTGGTATCTCGCCCAACATCTCATCGCTTTTAAGCATGCGGCAAAAATCAATACCGCTTTTATCACCCGGTAACATCCAATCGAGCAAAATCAGCGCGGGTCTGTGATCGACCACTTGCTGATGCGCCTCTGCCACGTCAGCCGCTTCTAAACTCTCAAAGCCCGCCATCTCTAGCGTCATTACCACCATCTCACGAATTGCAGGTTCATCTTCTACAATCAAAATCTGCTCACTGCGCATACCATAGCCTTATTATTAAATGACAAAGTTGAAAGTCAAAGTTAAAAGACAAGAACCTAGAAATAAATAAAACAATATTAGGCGCCAGCATTAGCTGCCAATGCCTGCCCATTAAACGGCTTAATTATGACAGTTTAATGACACTGAGTTTGAAATCCGCTTTTACGAAAACGCCTGCCCACATCATAACGATTTTTGCACAAGATATCAGCCGCCATTAGCACTAACTTTGCCCTTTATCACACGTCTATTCTAATTAAATGACTTTTTTCATAAAAATGTCTTATTTCATCAAACTGTCATATTTGCGCGGCACAATGGGCTCATCGACCACCAAGCGTCTTTGCAATAAATCATTTTTAATAAAGCGTTATGAACAAAGCAGTATGAATAAAGCACCATTTATAAAACATCGAAATCAGCTCTGTTATTTATAAATATCCAATACTCAACTATGTTTACTTAATATCATTACTTTTTAGGAGAAATAATGCGTTATTCATTAATAGCTTTAGCCGTCGCGAGTACCTTAACCTTAGCTGCTTGTAATAAAAACTCCAATAGCAATGAAAGCAACGAGCCCGCTACTTCGGCGCAATCAACTACCGCTACTACCGACACCGCAAACGTTACGTCGTCAACCGCTAAATCAGCTGACAATGTATCAATGAATATCACCGGCGCAGGCGCTTCTTTCCCGCAGCCTATCTATGCTAAATGGTCAGATGCCTATCATAAAGCAACTGGCGGTCAAGTGAACTATCAGTCGATTGGTTCATCGGGCGGTATCAAACAAATCGTCGCAAAAACGGTGGATTTTGGCGCGTCCGATGCGCCGATGACGCCAGCGGAATTAGAGGAAGCCGGTCTGATTCAATTCCCGACCGTTATCGGCGGCGTGGTACCTATCGTCAATATCGATGGCGTTGCGCCTGGTCAATTGAAGCTCGATGGAAAAATGCTCGCTGACATCTATCTTGGTAAAATCAGCAAATGGGATGACCCTGCCATCAAAGCTATGAATCCTGACTTAAGCCTTCCTGACGCCGCCATTACCACAGTGTTCCGCTCAGACGGTTCGGGCACAACCTTTAACTTTACCGATTATTTAGCCAAAGTGTCAAACGATTGGAAAGACAGCGTTGGCGTCGATAAAACCGTGAAATGGCCAACCTCGGCAACCGGTGCTGGCGGTAAAGGTAACGAAGGCGTGTCAAGCTATGTGACGCGTATGAAAAACTCTATCGGCTACGTTGAATACGCTTATGCTAAGCAAAACAGCATGGCACACGTTGCTCTAAAAAATGCCGCTGGCAACGTCGTGCAACCATCTGCGCAGACATTTGCCGCCGCCGGTGACATTGATTGGTCAAAGCAAGAAGGCTTTTATAAAGTCATCACCAACTCTGAGACGGCTCAAGCATGGCCTATCGCCGCTGCGACCTTTATCTTAGTCCACAAACAGCCGCAAGATGCCAAACAAGTGGCAGGTGTTCTTAACTTTTTCGATTGGGCTTATGCGCAGGGCGATGATGATGCAATGAGTCTTGATTACGTGCCTTTTTCAGATACGGCCGTGGCTTTATTTAAAGCAAAATGGAACGAAGTGGTAGACAGCGAAGGTAAGCCTGTTTATACCGCAACTCAAAGCAATTAATACTCCCACTCATCAAGCGCAGTCTTATTAGATTACTGAGGCTTTTATGGCAAACCTAAAATCCCAACTGGCAAAACAAAAACGCTATGATGCAATTTTTGTCAACGCCACCAAAGCATTTGCAATCTTGGTACTGTTGTCGCTTGGCGGCATCATGCTGTCATTGATTGTTGGCGCGTGGCCAAGTATCACTAAGTTTGGCTTGGGATTTTATACCAGTAATAACTGGGATACGGTGAACGATCAATACGGTGCGCTTGCACCCATTTACGGAACGGTGGTCACCTCTCTTATCGCTATCTGTATTGCCGTACCAGTTAGCTTTGGGATTGCTATCTTTTTAACGGAACTTTGCCCCAACTTTTTAAAAAAGCCCTTGGGTATTGCCATCGAGCTGCTGGCAGGTATTCCTTCTATCATCTACGGCATGTGGGGCTTGTTTGTCTTTGCACCGTTTTTTGGTGATCACATTCAGCCTTGGTTTATTGAAAATATTGGTCCCCTACCTATTGTTGGTAAGGTTTTTACCGGTGCGCCGATGGGTCTTGGACTGTTTACCGCCTCGTTAATACTGGCGATTATGATTATTCCTTTTATCGCCGCCACCATGCGCGATGTTTTTTCTGTGGTGCCAGATCTACTCAAAGAATCGGCGTACGGTATGGGCGCCACCACTTGGGAGGTGATGTTCAAAATTATCTTACCTTATACCAAAGCAGGTGTGGTTGGTGGCGTGATTTTGGGACTTGGCCGAGCGCTTGGCGAGACGATGGCCGTTACCTTCTTGATTGGTAATGCCTTTAATATCAGCCCAAGTCTATTCACCTCTGGAGTGACCATCACTTCAGCGCTGGCCAACGAGTTTGCTGAAGCGTCAAGCGAGCTGCACTTAGCGTCATTACTACATTTAGGGTTAATACTGTTTGTGATTACCTTTATCGTTTTGTCGATATCTAAGCTCATGCTGATGCGTATTGACCAAAAAGCGGGTAATTAATAGCGCTGATAATGATAAACAATAAACAATAAACAATAAACAATAAACACCTATAGTAATTTCAATATAACAAAGATACAGCAGCCATTATTTGACCTAAGAAGGACAAACACTTCATGACTTTCGCACCAGTTACCACGCAAACTACCCAGCCAAGCCAGTCTTCTGTACGCTTTGAAGATCGCTATAACAAGCGACTTTATAACAAGCGCCGTTTTATCAATAGATTGGGACTTGGTTTTGCCTTATCAGCGCTTGTATTTGGTTTGGTTTGGCTGATTTGGATTTTGATGACGTTGTTTATTGAGGGCTTGCAAGGTTTAGTTGAGATGCCTGTCTTTATAGCCGATACGCCGCCACCGATGGGCGAAGGCGGTCTACGTAACGCTATTGTTGGTTCAGTGATGTTGGCTTTTTCGGGCTTGGCGATTGGTGCGCCAATCGGCATGATGGCGGGTATTTATTTAGCAGAGTTTTCACAGGGCAGTCTACTCGGTAAAGTCACCCGATTTTTAAATGATATTTTATTGTCGGCCCCATCTATCGTGATTGGTCTGTTTATTTATGCCCTGATGGTCAAAGGACAGAGCTTTTCGGGTTGGGCTGGTGCTTTGGCATTGGCGCTAATTGTGATTCCTATTGTCGTGCGGACGACGGAAAACATGCTAAATCTTGTACCTAATACCCTGCGCGAAGCGGCTTACGCACTAGGTACGCCAAAATGGAAGCTAGTCAGTACCGTGACCCTGAAGGCTGCCAAAGCCGGTCTGACTACTGGTGTGCTGCTCGCTTTTGCGCGTATTACCGGTGAGACCGCGCCTTTGCTATTCACCGCGCTAAACAACCAGTACTTTAGTACCGATATGAGTGAGCCAATGGCTAATTTACCCAATACGATTTATCAATTTGCCATGAGTCCTTATGACAACTGGCATGCACTGGCTTGGGCGGCGGCGCTACTCATTACCGCGACAGTATTGCTATTAAATATAGCCGCGCGCTTCATCGGTGACAAACATCATAGTAGATAGGTTAAAGCGATTACACCTCTAAGAAAACAGCCAAAAAACCCTTACTTAACAAGACTTTAAAAAAAATGGAGACCATTATGACGGATGTACTAGAAAGAAAAGCAACTAAGCTAATGACCAATACCAACAGCACGCGCCGTTTACTGGATGATGTGCTGGCCAATCATGGTCAATATCAACAGCCAGATATTGGCCGTTTTATCAAGCAAACGATGGCAGATATGCCAGACGACATGCCACCTACCAAGATTGCCGTTCGCGATTTGGATTTTTATTATGGCGATTTCCAAGCATTAAAAAATATCAATATTGATATTGCAGAAAAAAAGGTTACCGCTTTTATTGGCCCATCAGGCTGCGGCAAATCAACGCTGCTACGTACCTTTAACCGTATGTACGACTTGTATTCGAGTATGCAGGCTAAAGGAGAAATCACCCTTGATGATCAAAATATTTTGACAAAAGATACCGATGTGAATTTGCTGCGAGCGCGTGTTGGTATGGTCTTCCAAAAGCCCACGCCCTTCCCGATGTCCATTTATGACAACGTCGCATTCGGCGTCCGTCTTTACGAAAATCTCAGCAAAGCAGAATTGGATGGGCGTGTCGAGTGGGCACTTAAAAAAGCGGCATTATGGCTGGAAGTCAAAGATAAACTCAAAGCGTCAGGCTTGTCACTATCGGGCGGTCAACAGCAGCGACTTTGTATCGCTCGCGCAGTAGCAACGAAGCCTGAAGTCTTGCTATTAGATGAGCCAACCTCAGCGCTTGACCCTATCTCTACGGGCGCGATTGAAGACTTGATTAGCGATTTAAAAAACGACTATACCATTGCTATCGTCACTCATAATATGCAGCAAGCCGCCCGCGTTTCCGACTACACCGCTTATATGTATTTGGGCGATATGGTAGAAATGGGCGAGACAAACCAGATATTCAACAGTCCCGCGCAAAAAGCGACCAGAGATTATATTACTGGGCGTTATGGTTAAATCATTTGGGTATAAAGCTAGATAACTTTGTCCTTATTAAAAGGATTGAAATTGAAGTTCTCTCTTGACAATAAAATGGCTAAATAAAACGTCTTTATCATAAATCTAATCGGCGCAATCTTAGCGCGTTACCAATGACCGATACTGACGATAAACTCATCGCTGCCGCCGCTATCATCGGGCTAAGCAATAATCCAAACGCTGGGTATAGCACGCCTGCGGCAATCGGTACGCCAATCGCGTTATAGACAAAAGCGAAAAATAAGTTTTGTCTGATATTGCGCATGGTCGCGTGGCTGAGCTTATGGGCTTTGGCAATACCCATTAAGTCGCCTTTTAATAACGTCACCCCTGCGCTCTCCATGGCCACGTCCGTACCTGTACCCATAGCAATACCGACATTCGCCTGCGCCAGTGCTGGCGCGTCGTTGATGCCATCACCTGCCATCGCTACCAATTTACCGTGGTCTTGCATCTCTTTGACAATACGGTTTTTGTCCTCTGGTGACACATCGGCATGCACTTCATCAATGCCCAATTTACTCGCGACGGCCTGCGCAGTTTTTTCGTTATCGCCTGTTAGCATGACGACTTTTAGCCCTGCCTTGTGTAGCAGTTCTATGGCATCAGCAGTACTCGGCTTAATCGGATCAGCGACCGAAACCAAACCAGCTGCTTTACCATCTATAGCGACAAACATTACCGTTTCGCCGTCTTTTCTACGGACGTCAGCTTTAGCGGATAGCTCCTGATCAAAACTGTTTAAGCGCTCCATCAGCTTTGAGTTACCGATGGCAACTTGTTTGCCGTTTACTACCGCTTGTACACCCTCGCCCGTGGTTGAATTAAAGTCATGGGCTTTAGCAATAGTCAGCGATTTATCCTGAGCAGCTCTCACGATAGCCTCTGCTAAAGGATGCTCGCTTGCGCTTTCTACCGCAGCAACCAATGCCAAAAACTCGTCTTCATTTTGACCTGCCAGCGCATCAATTGCGGTAAGTGCAGGTTTACCAGCGGTTAGCGTGCCTGTTTTATCGACAACGATGGTATCGACTTTTTCCATCGTCTCTAAGGCTTCAGCGTTTTTGATAAGCACGCCGTTTTGCGCGCCCATGCCCGTACCGACCATGATTGACATGGGCGTCGCCAGCCCAAGCGCACAGGGACAGGCGATGATAAGTACCGCAATCGCATTAACCATGGCATAAGCCATTGCTGGTTCAGGGCCAAATAACGCCCAGACGATAAAGGTGATGATAGAGGCGATAATGACAATAGGCACAAACCAGCCTGCCACTTGGTCAACCAAACGCTGTATGGGCGCGCGGCTACGCTGGGCATCGGCAACCATTTGTACGATTTTGGACAATACCGAATCTGCGCCAACATTGACCGCTTCAACCAATAACGTCCCTGTACCATTTACCGTGCCGCCAGTCACAGTATCGCCCTGCTCTTTAGATACTGGCATCGGCTCACCCGTTACCATGGATTCATCGACGCTACTACTGCCATCGATTACCGTGCCGTCTACGGGTAATTTCTCGCCAGGTCTGACGCGCAACTTATCGCCGCTGACGACTTCATCAAGTGAAACCTCTGTCTCTTCGCCGTTTTCATTGACGCGTCTTGCTGTCGGCGGAGCGAGCTCAAGCAACGCCCGAATGGCCCCTGACGTCTGACTTCTGGCTTTGAGCTCAAGCACTTGACCAAGCAGTACTAAAGTCGTGATTACCGCTGCTGCTTCGTAATAAACGCCGACTTGTCCAGCGCTATCTCTAAAGCTATCTGGGAATATACTGGGAAAGAAAGTTGCCACAATACTAAAACCGTAAGCTGCGCCGACGCCAAGCGCAATCAAGGTAAACATATTTAGATTGCGGCTTTTAATAGACTGCCAACCACGTACAAAAAAGGGTGCTGCGCCCCAAACGACAACGGGAGTCGCCAGTACCAATTGTATGATTTGACCAAGTTGCCCTGAGATATCAAACGAGCCAATTTGATCGAGATTTATCCCAACCATATCGCTCATGGCATAAATGAATAGCGGTAAGGTCAGCAGCGTACATATCCAAAAGCGCCGCGTCATATCGTCGAGCTCTTCGGTATCTTCTTCACCTATGGCGACCGTTTCTGGCTCGAGTGCCATACCGCAAATCGGACAGCCACTATTTCTAACGTCTCTGACCTCAGGATGCATCGGACAAGTATAAACCGTGCCATCGTAATCTTCGGGCACTTTGTCGTATTTACCGCCTTTGACCGACTTGACTTCAGCGCTGCTTTCGTTACTCCCGTGACAATGCGTCTGGTTGTGTTCATGGTTATGATTGTTTTCATGGTGATGATTTTGATGACTTTGATAATTGTCACTGTGGTTATGCTCCACGTGGCTTGCGCCATCTATCTCGTCTTCAGGCTGCAAAAACATACCGCATATCGGGCAATCACTTTTTTCAACATCTCTGACTTCAGGATGCATCGGGCAAATATAGACCGTACCGTTATAATTTTCTGGCACTTTATCGTATTTGCCACCTTTGATCGTTTTTTTATCAACCGTATGTTTCATAAAATCCTTCCTTGAAGACGCTAAGCGCAGATGACAAGCAAAGCTTCTGCTCACTTATCATCAACTCTTGGCTATATCATCAACCTTTAACCAATGTTTCTAACTTTTACTTATTACGTAGGTACTTAAGCAGCCCCATAATCGTCAGTATCAGCACTATAAAAATCAGTAGCATAAACAATCCATAAACGAGAGACCCGCCCTAGCCCATAGCGTGCATCATGAGAATCATTACAGGCTCTCCTTATTTCATTACTTTATAATTAGTCATCATAGAGCGATACAGGACAAAAGTCACCTTTTCAGCTATAGCTGGGCGTTGGCACTATCAATCTCAGCATATACCGCTGTGCTACCGTCTTTGTTGATTTGCATCACTTGATAAGGTGAAAATTTATTTTGGTACTCCATCCCGGGGCTACCCATTGGCATACCGGGTACGGCAAGACCAATAGCCTCGCTTGGCGGATTGGCTAAAAACTGGGCTATATACTTGGCAGGCACATGACCTTCGAATACATAACCGTCGCTCGTGACCGCCGTGTGACAAGAGCGCATATTGCTCGGGACACCATAGCGTTCTTTAAAAACTGCTAAGTCGGCGACATCTTGTCCCGCCGCAGTCATACCGTGATGTTCGGCATGGCTAATCCACTCCTTACAGCAGCCACAATTGGCATCTTTATAAACCGTCGCAGAGACGTTTCTCAGCGCATCACTGTTACTGCTAGAGCTCGTCGACTCAGTTTTAGACGTTTGGACTTTTGAATTCTGGCTGTCTGTTGCCGTCTCTACAGGCGCTGTGGTTGCAGCAGTGGTATTGGTGTCGTTACAAGCAAATAACGACGATGTCACTGTCAGTAGGATAAGCGCACCAAACAATTTATGCTGCTTAAAAGTTAAGTTATGGTTATCAGGTTTCATACATACCCTCTCGTCATTTATTGTTTAATGTCGCATGTGATATTTATAATCAAAAAGAGCTGTCTTTCATTTTTAAATTTGGAGCAATACGTTAAGCGTTTGACCCGATATCACGACACTATCATCATACATGCATGATACATGAATCCTTCTGACTAACAGATGACGTTAAGATTACAATATTGTCATTCTCCCACTTTGAAATTTTCACAGATAATTTATTTGACAATTTTTAAGAAAAAACAAAAGGGCAGTACTAGGGCGTGTCTTCATTTTAAAAATGGTGATAAAAATGAGATAAATTGCAGTCAAACAAGGAAAATAGTGCCGTTAATATCGGGATATTACNNATTGAATTGAAGACACGCCCTAGCGATAAGTGGTTTAATTATGTCGTTTTTTATCAAGTCATCAAGAGCCGATTAAAACAGATTTATTTAACAAAAATGCAAAATTACTGCTACCCGCCATTTAATAACCTTGTAATTGCCTAGAGCAAAAGCTAAAAACTGAGCGTTTAAGCTCCTGCCCTAAACAATTAAACCATCACTATTAAATTATTGTCATGAAACCATCTGATTAACTTGCAGCAAATTTATGATTAACGCAACTCATCAACGACCGCCAGCATAGCGACCAACGAGGCTTCCCCTAATTTAATAGAACGCTCAGGTGACCAGCCTGTATCTTCAAAAGGTAAATTGGCATTCTCTTTAAATGGCATCTCTAAAGTATTGGCAAGGCAATCAAAACGCTCGGCTACCCAGTGGGTGGCAATCGTCATATTTGCTGTGCCCGGCGCATCAATGTCATAACCAAATTTAGACTGAAAATCGGCACTGGCCAATTTTAAGACTTCTGAGAATTTATCACGTAGATGGGCAAGGCGGTCGTTATAGCTTGGCGTGCCCTGCGAGCCGGCAAGGAACACATACGGCAGCGCTTCATCGCCATGCACGTCATAAAACAAGTCCACGCCCGTTTCTTGCATTTTATTGATGACATGAAATACTTCAGGGCTTTTTTCTAAGCTTGGGTTTGCCCATTCACGGTTTAGATTCGTCCCTACCGCATTGGTACGCAGGTGCCCGCGTACACTACCATCAGGATTCATATTCGGTACAATATAAAAATTGGCTTTTTCCAATAACAACTTAGCCGTGGCATTATCCTCGTCTAACAAACTGTTCAATAGCCCCTCAACCAGCCATTCAGCCATTGTCTCGCCCGGATGCTGGCGCGCCGTAATCCAGATACTGCGCTTCTTGCTATCACCATCACCTACTTTTACTAAGGTTAAGTCGCGTTTATCAAGCGTTTCGCCCAAATGCTCTAAACATGCGAGCGGATGCACTTGCACCGCCGCTAACAAGTCTTGATGACGCTCATAACTGTACGGGGCGAAATACGCAATTTGAATACTTTCGCACGCAAGCTCTGCCGTTATCGTTAACTTACCATCCTTATAAGAGGTTGGCAGACGGAACCAATACTCGCGATCATAGGAAGCCACCGCTTGATAATCCTCCCAGCCTGCAAGGTAGGACGCCTTCCCTGCATTCGTAATATTGAGTACGTACTGCTCGCCAACTTCGCCTGATAGACGAAAGTTAAACCACTGAAAAAACTCTCCTCCCACGTCTGGACGAATCGCCAGTTGAATGTTGGTTTGATCTTCTGCATTGATAACCTCAATATTACCGGCATCGAAATTTGCGCTGATATGCATAATCTTTTCCTAATGGTTTTTGTAAATTAAAAGACAGATACTAAAAAAACTTATACTAAATACCATATTTTGTCCATCGTAGTAGGATGGACTTTATGGCAAACTTATGAGGAAGCTTGATGGCTAGCTTAGAACATCATATAACGCGTTAAGATAAGGATAACATGTGACTTCAGGAAGAAGCGTCCCAGCAAATAGCGCCCCTATCAGACCTCCTATATATATTGCGCCAAATCACTTCGCTGATTATCTCTCTCATCAGCAGCACTACTGCTTGTTTTTAGATATCGACGGCACGCTTGCTGACTTTACCTTGAACCCGAAAGACAGCTTTATCCCCGCTACCACTTTAACACTTTTACAAAACATACAAAATTATGACGTCAAAATGGCTGCTGTTACTGGGCGCAGTCTAGCCGAAGCAAAGCAAATGCTGGCGCCGCTAAGCTTACCCATCGCCGCAACGCATGGACTAGAAATAGACTTTGAAGATAACGAATCTAATAATAATACGAGCGTTTCATCCGTCGACAGCGCTGAGCTTGCTGCTATAAAACAAGCGCTTATCCGCTCTTGCTTGCGCTATGACGATTTTATCATAGAAGACAAGCCCTACTCCGTTGCCCTCCATTATCGTCAAAATTCCGCCTTAGCCGATATCGCTTATCGCATTATAACCACAATCGTAAAAAACCATGGCGATTGGATAGTAAAACAAGGTAAATATGTCTGGGAAATCGCGCCTAAAGACGCCGATAAAGGCAGTGCGATTTTGACCTTACTAAAAAAATTTCAGGCTAACAATAGGCTTTGTCCTATCTTTATTGGCGACGACATCACCGATGAAACAGGATTTATGGCAGTACAAGGCGACAAGCACATGACAGAAAAAAGTCGCTTTATACAAAATAACGAACCACGAGAGGATTCTAAACCACCCATAAAAGGTATGGGTATGAAAGTAGGTTATGACGGCACTGAGCCAACGTGTGCGCATTATTATGTCAATAATATTTTTGAGGTCACGGTATTGCTTGAGAGCTTTTTGAAGTTTTGCCAACAGCGCCCAACCTTATCTCTCAAGTTACCTGGTTTAACAGAGCGAGTTTCGCTACTAACAGACACTGACCGACACCCATCAAAAAATACCGCGAGACCACTGACATGAGCCGCTTAATTGTCTTATCTAACCGCGTAAAGATGCCCGATAACCACCCTATGGCGGGCGGGCTTGCTGTCGCATTGCAAGACGTCTTAATCGGCAAATCAGTCATCTGGATGGGCTGGAATGGCGAAGTCGTCAATGACAACAACGCCAATAACACCGACGCCGCCAATACATTTAGCAGTATTCAACAACGCTTTATGGCGAGCAGCAAGGCAAAAACCCGCGCCACACAAATCACTTATATGACCACCGCTTTTACCACCCAGCAATATCAGCATTTCTACTGCGGTTTTGCCAATAATGTATTGTGGCCTCTACTGCATGAGCAAACGGCGCTTATCAGCCAAGCTACAGATGATTATGCGGGCTATCAGGCGGTCAATCGTTTATTTGCGCGCCAATTAAAAAGTATCATCCAGCCTGACGATGTCATTTGGGTCCATGATTATCACTTTTTAAGTGTGGCGTATCATTGCCGAAAGATTGGTATCAACAATCGCATTGGGCTTTTTTTACACATTCCCTTTGTGGCGCTGGATTTTTGGCAACAGCTTAAGCAAAGCGCTGAGCTCATTCATCATCTGGCGCATTATGATGTGCTCGGTACCCAAACCCAGCAAGGATGCACCAATTGCGTTGACGTTTTTCAGCATTATTTAAAAGACAGGTTGTCAGAAAATCGTTTGAACGAAGAGAGAGCGGAAAAAGAAAGTGTAGATAAAGAAGACGTGCTAGCAAACAGCTTAGCAGAAAACAGCGATGTCGGACTTACACCCATCAATGTCTTACAAAAAAACCAATCTTTTACTCATGCTTACCACTCATCTGGGACAGCACTAACGCTTAATTTAGACTTTAAACCTCAGCATTGTTTATTGATTAACGCCTATCCGATCGGTATTAATGTCGCAAGAATCCAGCAGCAGGTCAGTCAGTTAGCCTCGCCTCTACCTGCACATTTGGCGCAGCATAATGTATATAAAAAAACCGACAAGACGACGACACAACAAATTATCGCGGTAGATAGAATTGACTATTCAAAAGGCTTATTAAGACGTTTTTCAGCCTATCGTGATTTTTTAGAGCATTATCCAAGCTATCAAAATCAGCTGCAATTATTACAAATCGCTTGTCCTAGTCGCTTAGATTTGCCAACTTATCAACGGCTTTATCAGGAAGTTAAACAAACAGTCAGTGATATAAATCAGCAATTTTCAACTGACAACGGTGCTTGGCAAGCGATTAAATATAGCGAAAACGTCTTAAACCATGAGCCCTTGATGGCCGCATTTTGGCAAAGTGATATCGGCTGGGTCAACTCCTTAAAAGACGGTATGAATCTGGTGGCTAAAGAATATATCGCCGCGCAAAATCCTGATGATCCGGGCGTGCTCATGCTCTCGCGTTACGCAGGAGCCGCTGAGCAAATGCAAGCAGCGGTCATTGTCGATCCGCATCAACCCACGAGTATGATAGAAGGACTAAGGACGGCATTGACGATGCCATTAAAAGAGCGACAGTTACGCTATCAAGTATTGCTACAAGGGCTACATCAAGATGACTTATACGCTTGGCAGCAACGCTTTTTAGACGATTTGTATTTAGATGGCCGATATGATAATAAAAAACGGTCAGCAGATGATGGCGCTTTTGATGCCATTCAAATGTCTGATTCATAACAATAATTAGGAGACTGTATGCAAGTGCCCGATGCCAAAAACGCTTTATTAATAAATATAAAATCTGCTATAGAAGAAGTTATACAAGCAGAAAACCAAACTATCGGCAGTTTGGCTATGACCGATAAGTTGCGCCGTGAAATATTAACGATTCTAGTCGGTTATAGCGACGAAATCCCTCACCCTGCTAGTGGTGCTAGGGCTATTGCCGGTGCTGAAAATGTTATAAGCGAAGGCGATACGACGAACGCTCAAAACAATAAACAAGCAAGCAAGCCAAATCAGTCTAACACCTTGATTCGATGGCAAGTCTTGGCTTATGTGTCGAGCCTAGATTTAACACTTGCGAAATGGTTTGAATCGCATTTGGATGCGTTAAGTATTTTGCATGAAGTCGGCTACGATAAAGCGCCTCAAGGCTTATGGGCGGTTTGGGCAGCAGAAGGACACCCAGACCCGATACGTCATACAGAGGGCAAAATCAGCGGTAGCAAGGCATGGTGCTCGGGCGCCAACCTCGTGGATTATGGGTTGATGACTTATCGCGATGAGCAGGGACAAGCGCAACTATTGATGGTGGATATGCACCAATCTGACATTGATATTGATAATAACGCTTGGCAGGCCGTCGGCATGCAAGCCACTAATACGGCAACCATACAGTTCCATGAGGTAGACGCCATTAATGTAGGTGCGCCAAATGCGTATTTAGAACGGGTAGGATTTTGGCATGGCGCGGCAGGCGTTGCGGCTTGCTGGTACGGTGCGACCGCTTGCATTGCCAATTATTTAATAACCGCTTATCAGCATAAACCCAATGATTATAAAGCCATGTATTTGGGTCAAATCAGCACAGCATTGGCCGTTACTCAGCAGTATTTTTATCATGTTGCTGACTTAATAGAGAGTAAGCCGCAGCAAAACCATGAACTTGCTATCCGTCAATTACGCGCCAACGTTGAGCGAGTAGCACGCCAAGTGATGGAAACAGTCGGACAAGCATTAGGGGCGGCGCCGTTTTGTGGCAATGCCCACTTTGCGAGGTTAACCGCAGATTTGGCGGTATTTATTCGTCAAAGTCATGGTGCCTTTGATTTACAAAAAATCGGCGAGCTATCTAGCGCTTTCGACCGCGCCACAAACAGTGATTCGACAGACAGGCAGGACAATATATGGCAACTATGAAACCAAAAGCAAATGTGCTGGTACAAGACTTTGCTGGCTATCAGGCAGAAAATGATACTCAGCCTTTGACGACACATAATGTGATGTCGGCGCACTCAGCACCCTTAGCGCACTTAGCCAAGCCTGAGCATCCGATTGTCGGTGACCGTATCATTGAAGGCGATGGTACCAGCACCGATGCTTGGCAACACTGGCAGGGACTGCACGATTTACCTCGACTAGATATAGCAAAAAGCTTCCCGCCGCAGCAGCGCGTCTGTGTATTTGCGCCGCATCCTGACGATGAGATATTGGGCTGCGGCGGACTGCTGCAACAATTGGCCGCCAACGGAAATCCTATCGCCCTTGTGCACGTGACCAACGGCACACAAAGTCACCCAGACTCGCAGATTTATCCGCCGCACCTGCTTGATACTATCCGCCCGCAAGAGAGCTTAGCGGCATTAGAAGTGTTAGGCATTGCGCAGCAGGTGACCTGTATGTCTTTAGCGCTAACCGATGGTGATGTTTTTGCTGAGCGGGCACAGTTTCACCAAAAATTAGCAGCAATTATTCAACCTGATGATATTTTAATCACGCCTTTTGTACATGATGGTCATCCCGATCATGAAGCAACAGGACAAGTAGTCGCCGCTTTCGCTAAGCAACACCAACTCGCCTTTTATCAAGTGTTGATTTGGGCATGGCATTGGGCAAAACCTGCCGATAGTCGTATTCCTTGGCACTGCACGCTCAGGGTGGACTTAACGCCCGAGCAGTTACAGCGCAAAACCGAGGCTATCGCCTGTTTCAAAAGCCAAATAACCGTTGATGAAAGTACAGGCAACCCGCCTATTTTATCGGCTCAAACCATCGCTAGAATCAGCCAACCTTGGGAAGTTTATTTATATGAGCCACAATCTTAAATTGACACCGCCAATGCATGAGGTCGGTAATTTGCAGGTATCTACAACCGACTTACATACTGTTCATACTGATTTGTCGAATGGTAAAAAAGAGACGACAGCCACTGCTTATTCAGAAAGCTATTTTGATGCGTTATATAACGACAATAGCGATCCGTGGCAGTATCAGACCCGCTGGTATGAAAAGCGTAAACGCGATATGTGTCTAGCGGTGTTGCCACAAGCAAAATATACCAATGCCATCGAGTTAGGCTGCGGTAACGGTGTGTTCAGTGCCCTACTTGCCAGCCGTTGTCAGACCTTGGTCAGTATTGACGGTAATAAACAGGCCGTGCAACTGGCTAAGCAACGTTTGGCAGATGTCAGGCATGTAAAGGTCATACAGGGTGTCATTCCTAAAATATTACCGACTGCGAAATCGCATTTTGATTTAATTGTGATTAGTGAAATTTTATATTACTTATCGCCAAATGATATTGATACCGTCATCGCTTGGATTCAGCAAAATCTTGCGGTAGGTGGCACGTTACTATGCTGCCATTGGCGCTATAACATCGATGGCTTTACCATGACGGGTGAAACGGTACACCAACGTCTGCACCACGCATTTAATAGGATAAGTAATGAGGTAAACTCTGCGCAAATACAGCAAGTTGATAGTCAAAACCCTACCTTTACCCATCAAAGTAAAGTCGTCGATAGCGATTTTTTATTGGATGTGTGGCAACGTTCGGTAGAAACGGTGGCTATGCAAGAAAACTTGGTTTAACGTTAAATCCGCCGAGTAAAATGCATGAATACTACAAATATCGCTATCGTCATTCCTGCTCATAACGAAGCGCTGACCATCTCTAAATGCTTGGCATCGGTGCAGACTGCCATTGAGCAGCTGCCCTCTACCATTACCGCCACTGTGCTCGTGGTGCTCGACAGTTGTAGCGATGACACACTCACATTGGTCAAGCACGCTGGTGTGGATTATTTATGCTGTGATTACCGGT
Organism: Psychrobacter sp. UBA6291; assembly: GCF_002439405.1. Classification (NCBI taxonomy): domain Bacteria; kingdom Pseudomonadati; phylum Pseudomonadota; class Gammaproteobacteria; order Moraxellales; family Moraxellaceae; genus Psychrobacter; species Psychrobacter sp. UBA6291. Next base: position 18,316 of record NZ_DJUD01000062.1, read on the forward strand.
GCGTGGGGCAAGTGCGAGATTTGGGCATTCGTCATGCGATTGCCTCTGGCGCGACTTGGCTTGCCTGTACCGACGCTGATTCGCTTGTCACAGCAGATTGGCTAACGCAGCAAATCGCTCATATTAATCATCAGCCGACTGCTATGATATGCGGCGTTGTGAGCGTTGATGACTGGGCGCATTTAACGCCCCAAACCCGCAAAGACTATATCGCTCACTATCAAGATAAGATGGGACATCGTCATATTCATGGGGCAAATTTGAGCTTTAGTAGTGCAGCGTATCTCGCTGTTGGCGGTTTTGCTGCCCTGCCTTGCCATGAAGATGTCGATTTGGTTAAAAAATTTGAGAAGCAAGATTTTGCTATCACTTGGAGCAATCGCGTTCGGGTCATTACTAGCAGCCGCTTACAAGCGCGAGCGGCAGAAGGGTTTGCCGCATTTTTAGCAAACTTAGAAACCAGCCATTCACAGTAATTTGCTTTAAAAAGTGTGACAAATTTTATGAAAATAGTGCATTTATGACACCGCGTATACCTTGCTAACACAATGAATCTATCGCTAAGATTTGGGTAACACTCTACACATCGGGGCTACAGACAACGCAATTATCCATGTTTATATTAGGTTTGTTAGCTAAGGAGTTGTGCCTGCTGATAACCCATAAGTGAGAAATATAACAAAGCAAATTGATGGGTTCTAAAAAAATTAATGTAATCTAATAATAGGAAAAGGAATACCACTATGAATGAACATACGCTAAAAGGTGATTGGAACCAACTTAAAGGCTCAGTAAAACAGAAGTGGGCTGACTTGACCGATGACGATCTCACGCACATCGAGGGCAGCCGTGATAAGTTGGTTGGCCGTGTTCAAGAACGTTATGGCCATAGTAAAGAAGATGCCGAACGGAGAGTTTCCCAAACTTTGTGT
>NZ_DJUD01000048.1:0-15287 GCF_002439405.1 Psychrobacter sp. UBA6291
GGGATGGTCGGATGCTTACGATATACCTAGTGCTGTTCTATATCGACAAACCATGGATCATTACCCAAAGTCTGCTATTGGTTGCTTTATCATCAGTGATGCTTGGGATGAGGAGGCGCTAATAGAGTTAAAAGAGAAGTCAGAGGCTTGGTTTTTAGTAGGCTTGCAAATAGATGATAGTGAATTTAAGCGCTTAGATATTATAGAGGGCGTTATTAGATGTCAGCCTAATGAAGTAGATAATGTCATTAGAATACTTGATGTAAACTCTGCAAGTACCATCATCGGTATAGATGTTGTGGATATCAAAAGTCTGTTTGAGTATGGCAATTCATTCCAGTTCATTCAAGCAAGTGCCCCAGGTGAATCTATATCGAAATCAGTAAAGGCAGCTACACAGCAGTTAGTTAGTCAACTTATAAAAGCTTGTAATGCTAAGAGACTGTTAGTTACCATAGAGAGTATCGAAAGCCCTTCGCTAGATACTCTTTCCTATATAACAGAAGCTATTAAAAATTCGTTATCTATTAATGATGAGTTCATATATTACAGCTCAAGAATCACTGATGAGCCAGACTGTTTTTGTTTAAAGGCGATATATGCTGAGGACTAGGTAGAGGCTCAAACCTAAGCGTTAGTCTATAACTAAAGCATTACTCTTGATGTTTCCAGTTTTCCTGGTTTAATGGCATTTGGTTGAGTAAATCTCGTCTAGATCGCCAGTCTGGCATGTAAATGTCGAGCAGAGCTTTAAATCTATCATTGTGCTGCCGCTCTTTAAAATGTAGCAATTCATGCAAAATGATATATTCCAAACAGGGCAGAGGCTTTTTAGCCAAATCTAAGTTAAGCCGTATGTTTCCTTCTTCTATATTACAGCTACCCCATTTGGTTTTCATTTTTTGGATCTGCCAATCGCTGATAGTGACACCAGTTTTCTTCGACCATTTATCGATAAGGTCAGGTGCTCTGGCTTTTAGTCGGCCACGATAGTATTCAGACAATAGCTTTATCTTTACTTCATCAGACAGCCCTTTATTTACGGTTAGAATAAGCTTACCGCTCTTTAGTTTGACCGCCTGAGATTTGAGGGTGTCGCTCTCAATCACTTCAAGTCGGTAGCGTCTGCCCCAAAGATAATGTGTCTCTCCATTTACCATCTCTCTGGCTGATTGGCGCTCTTGCTTGGCAAAAGCAGTCTGCTGACGCCGAATCCAAGGTATACGGTGGATAACAGCCATCCGAATGGCTGTATCGGTCATAGCATCAGGTGCAGATACTCTGACCTGTCCATCAGGTGGCATCACGCTGATATGTAGGTTTTTAATATCCTTGCGAGTTAAATGTATATCTAACTCGCCAATCTTAATAAGCGCTGACTTAACAATCACTGATACTCCTGTTGTGCTTTCACCAAATTAATCAGCTCCTCTATGTCAGTATCAACTTCGTATTCTTTGATGACCTGATGCACCGCGTTTTTAATCTTGCGCTCTTTTATCAGATGACCCCAGCAATCAGCCTGTTTATTGAGCCTAATAGCAGCGTCTACTTTATCTACCAAGTCCTCATTTTGATCCAAGTTATCATATAGTGCGCGCTTAGCAGGGGTGTTAATAGCATCAGGATATGCGTCACCACTTGCTGTGCCAGTCGGATTGATTACTTTAGAGGCTAGCTGGCGTATCTTTTGTAAGTACTCAGCGTAAGCAATGGCTTTTTGTCGACGTAGCTCAATGAGCTCATCGAGTAAGGCAGACATATGCTCGTAGTACTTTGGGTTGACGGGGTTTTCATCCACAATCGTTTTGCGAACGTTGTTTTCAATGGTCTCTGCGACGTTTTCAGGGTTGCTCGCTATATCCTCAGGTATGGCTTTGATTAAAGCTTCAGGCCCTTGATTGACAATAAGCTCAATAAGTCCTAAATCTTCAAAGTCGATGACCGTCTCACTAGGTGTGGCATGAATATAAGTGTCTAACATTCTACGCATGGTCGGCTCATAGCTTTTCATATCGATATGGTCGCCACTCATAAGCTTGATGTTATTTCGCACGGACTCAAAGTGTTTTACATCGTCTTTAATGCGTTTGATTTCCTGATCGCTATATCCTGCTTCAGACATTTCATTGGCAATGTTTCCATAAGCACGTATTAGCTTGGAGACGCTTTTGTACAGGGTGAGTCTAAGCTGTTCTTGTTCTATTTTTTCAGCCTCAGTCGTGCCCTCGCTAGGACAAAAGTAAGCGCCATAATCTTGTGTATTTCTAGGGTATTTAACAGGCTCACACAGTCCTCTGACCATCTCTAGGGCATCATCTAGGTTTTGTTTTGCGGCAGTTAATCGATTCTTTAACAGCCCGTCAATATCTTCATCTTCGTATTCCGAAAACGCGCCTTGCGTATAGTCAGAGATAGTACTGTTTAAAGACTGAAATAGATCCTGATAATCAATGATATAGCCATAGTCTTTTTCTGCACCATCGAGTCTGTTAACACGGCAAATGGCCTGAAAAAGATTGTGATCAACCATCTTTTTATCAATATATAGATAAGTAGCAGAAGGTGCATCGAATCCTGTCAGTAGTTTATCTACAACTATCAACAGTTGCATTTGACCTGGTTCTTCGATGAAGCGTTTTTTAACTGACTTTTCAAAGTCCTCGGCCTTAGAGCCTGCTTCTTGTTCGCTAATGTCATAATAATCAGCAATCATTCTGCGATAGATTCGATATTTAAAAAGCTTCTCTGTCATGCCTTCGCCAGTTTCTTCACCTTTGATGCTATCTGCAGTTGGTAAGTAACTGGTCACAATTGCCACTTTGCCTTTCAAGAAAGAGTTCTCAAAGGCCTCATAAGATTTACAGGCTTGATAAATACTATTGCACACAAGCATGGCATTGCCATGACCATCCATAAGCCTTGGCTTTTTCTGCATATCGAGCAAGATGTCATTGACGATGCACTCTATGCGCGACTGGCTAGACAGAACCCGCTGCATGGTTCCCCATTTTTGCTTAAGCTGGCTTTTAGCAATATTGGTTAAGCCACGAGTATGAGCATCGAACCATTCATCGACTTTCTTAGAGGAGGTAAGCTGTTGATCGATATCACGTGCTTCATACAGGAGGTCCAATACCACACCGTCAGCAACTGCTTCATCGAACTTGTAGGTGTGAATAAAGGGTCCAAATACTTCGATAGATTTCTTCTTATCTTTTTTGAGTAGTGGCGTGCCGGTAAAACCGACAAACATCGCTTCTGGCAATAATGCCTTCATAGCGCTGTGCAGCTTGCCAGACTGAGTGCGGTGACACTCATCAACAAAGACAAATAAATCGCCCTTAGGGCTAAAGTCTGACGGTAAGCTGGCTTGAATTTCCTTTATAAAGTCGTCTGTGTCTTTACTGTGATGGCTATCATCATCACCGCCGCGACCAAATTTATGAACTAAGGAGCAGAGCAACCAAGGGTTAGGCTGATTTAACTGGCTAATAAGATCAGCACCGCTCTTGGTGCGATATATTGATTCATCGACACCAAAAAATACTTTTTCAATCTGTTCATCAAGCTCGGTACGGTCAGTAATAATGAGTACACGGCTATTGGTAACATTCTCCCGTATCCATTTAGCCAGCCAAACCATGGTCAAGCTTTTACCTGAGCCTTGGGTATGCCAAACAATCCCATCCTTGCGCTGTGTAATGTGTTTTTTTGCCGCCTGTATCCCGAAATACTGATTGTGTCGGCAAGTCTTTTTGACACCCGAATCAAAAACAATGAAGTTATTGATGATGTCTAAGAATCGGTGCTTATTGCACATATGATACAGATGAAAGTCTAAGAGCTGATCGGTGAAGTTAGCGTTTGCTAAGGTAAGATGCGTCGGTACGCTAGTATCAGACTGGGGTGTATGATTGGGGTTGGCTTCTTTCCATTCTAGGTAATACTTCTCAGGCGTTTCGATCGTGCCATAGCGCAGGCCTTGGGTATCATTGCCTGCCATAGCCAATTGTATGGTGCTAAAAAAGCTACGAATAAATTCTTTCTTTTGATTATCTAAGTTTTGGTGAATACCTTCGGTGACGTTGATGCTAGAGCGTTTAAGCTCAATAACGCCTAATGCAATGCCGTTGACATAAAGGACGATATCAGGACGTTTTTTATTTTCGCCTGTGATGGAGACTTCTTCGGCAATAGCAAAGTCATTGGCTTCTATGTTATCCCAATCAATCAACCAGACGGTCTCTTTATGATCCCCTGTGCCTTCTTTTTCTTTGATGCCATAACGGAGTAGTCTATAGACTTCTTTGTTGGCATCGTATAGTTTAACACCACTGCCTAGAGCGGCTGCTTTTTCTAGAGCGTTAATAGCTCTATTTTGCAGTGTACGGCTGACATTACGTGAGCTTAGCCACGCCGCTAAAATCTCGGACTCAATGTTTTTGTTATTAGGTCTATCTTTAAAATCGCCTAGATAACGGTAGCCGAGTGTGTCGATAAAGAATCGTACGACACGGTTTTGCGTGAGTCTTTCTATGTCGGCAACGTTACTCATTCTCAATACTCCTCAATGAGCTACAATTTTGAATAAGCTGACTGATCACGTCATCTACCGATGTTAATGAGGTAATCTCGTAGTGCACTGCTTCATCGCCTGTTTCCTCATCTGTGATATGTTTACGTTGAAGTCCATTAACTTCAAGCACATCAGTAACTTTTTGAGGGTAATCGTTTGATGAGCCGTTTTTAAACTGGACTACGAATTTTTTTGAATACTTAATGATTTCGAAGTAATAATCAATACCTGCATAATGCCAACCTTCTATCTTTAGACTGGCAGGTATGGCGCTAGACATAACTTCCTGATAATTGAGATGCTTGAAAGGCCTTATTAAGGATTTGTCTTGCTTTAGTTTAATTTCAATAACACGGGTATAAAGTTCATATTGCTTATGGTTGCGTTGGGCTTCTTTAAATAAAACAAACTCATCCTCATTCTTAAGAATGAACCCTTGCTTACAATATTTGAAGAGCTCAGGATGTAGTATGAAATGTTCACGCCATTTAACTAAACTATTGCTAGCCAGTGCTTTGTCACAGATTTTCTGTAGTGAACGTTTGACATCGTAAACGTCGAAATCCTTATCGTCTAGTACAGCTTTTATATATGACTGTCTTTCTTCGATTTTGGTACTTGTCTCTTCTCGCTTCATATAAGCAGAGCCAATGCGTAGTAGTCTTTTCCAACTATGATCACGATCAATGTTATGTTTAGTAGAGCGACTGCTTAATAAGTTATAACGATCTTGTCCTCTTTGAGTAAAGTATTCCCCTTTGCTTAATACAGCGCGTTCCCATATATAATTAATGTCTGAGGAGTTGTGTTGGAGTAGGTCAAAAACGGCTCCCGCTGACTGGGCGTATTTCTCAAACTTAGCAAAATATATGCTGTCTTGATCCATTTCCCACTTACAATCACCATGCTCTCTGTAATACTCTAAAATACCTGAAAAGTTCAGTAGGAAGCCGATTTGGCCGTCAAAAAATGGACGTTTCTTACCATTATCAAAAAAGGTTTGTTTCTCAGCTTCTAGAATCACTTGTTTCCATTGATCTGACTTTAATATCAGATGTGCTTTAATCTTCTCCTCAACAAGCTGATCTTCTGAAATTTTATTCAAGACGAGCCCAGGTCTATTAGTCAGTGTATCCAAAATAGGAGAGTCAAACTTACTTAGCTTTTCAATCGACAACAGAGCTTCTAAAAAATCTTTTGAAGTATTAAAGATAGTATTTTCAGTTAAGTTATAAATGACACGTACCCATTCAACGAGCTCAGGTTGAATGTCATTAGCATCAATGCTGTTAGCTGATTTTAGCTTTTTTGAAAGAAAACGATAAAAAGCATAGAATCGTAGCTTTTCAGGATAACTAGTATTATCTGCTAGAACCTTTTCGAACATAGACACTTCTGAATAATGTGTCTTATTATATGCGTCAGGTAAGTAAGTCTTGAGATGATGGTTGTGATAGTCATCTAGATCAAGCAGATCTAAAAGACCAATGAGGTTAGTTACAAAATTAGGTGTAAAACAATTTAGTTTAGTGTACTGGGCTATTGTTAAGTGCTGCAACTTGGCTTTTTGTCCAAAAAAAGTATTGAGATTATCCTCACTTTTACTATCATTGTTCTTAGTATCGATAATATATTGGTATAGAATAATTAAGCGAATAAAGTTCATAAGCTCATCATCATAGGAATCATGCTTATCACCAACAGTCCGATACGTCCAAAACAGATCTGCCCAGTCGGTGTCGATCTTATGGATAAAGTACTCATAACCATTGACTACACCACCTCTAGCGGCTAAATCATAATTAGGCAGTTCTTTAGAAAACGACTTTATAGTTTGTTGTAGATTAGCTTTGAAGTTTTCAAATGGGGTGAGGGGCTTACCTCGCGCGTTCATTTTGATATACAACTCATCAGACAGTCCAAACTTGCTCAAGGGCAAAAATTGGAAAGTGATACAAGGGTTATCGCTATCCACAATCCGCAGGTACAAATCTTCATTACAGAGTGCAAATCTTTCTTCAATCACCTTTAACATGTTAAGGCAAGCTTGCACAGTAGGATCCTGTTTCCAAGCTGAAAAAAACCAAGTGCTGTCAGCAATGAGTTGGTCAATAGTATAATCATTAATTTTGCTAGATCCGGTTGTTTGATCTATATTAAATTTAGTTAATGCATGGTATCGCTGCTGGATAGTACAGTTAGATAGTAAAGCATTAAAAAATTCTGATGAACTAGGGCGGGTCTTATAGGTAAAGCGTGAATTACCTTTTAAGGTAAAGCGTGCTTTAAACTCTGTTAAATGGTTGTATTTTACTGCTAAAAACCAATGTAATAAAAATAAAGTTGTAAGACGCTGCTGGCCATCTAGTACTGAGAGTGTGTCAGTATTGTCAATGTCGCCATATACAAAATCTAAATTTAGAGACGGTTGATCATCATAAGTTTTGTCTCTGATAAGAGCTGAAAAAAGAGAGTCTAAAAAAGCGTTTCTAACCTCTGACTGATCTTTGCGACCTTGGGCATAATCACGTTGGATAATTGGAATTTCAATAAAGTTTACTATATCTAATAGCTCATTAAAGGTTACTCTTTCTCCCATGTTCATTATTGAGCTCCATTTTTAAAAAAGTATTCTGTTATGGTTTCTATGATAGCATCTTGATGGTTTTGGCTATCTTCTGAACGCCAGTAAAGCATGCTATCTAAATTTTGACTGTAATACTTCAAAAAGACATTTTTGGTGCACAAAGGCACATATATAGCCTTTTTATCAAGCTCAATAATATGCTTGCGTTTAATTGGAAAGATGGCGTTTTTATAACTGCGATTGGTGTATCTATCAAGCAAAGTTAGATTGCCGATTGAGTTATCTACTGCTTCGCCATTGCTAGGATCGTAGATCTCTATGATACTCTTATAAACATTCTCAAACTTATCTTGTTGAAAGGTTTGTGCCTGAAGGATTTGGTTAATTTCACTATTGATACGTTGCTTTTCATTTTGTTCAGCGTTATTAAGCTTGAAAGAGCTTGTATCAACTTTTGAGTTGTCTAAATAGTCTTTAACATCTATTAGCCACTTCTTTTGATTGCTAACGCCTTCAGGTATATTTGAGGCTACTGAACGTATATGCTCAACATCCCAATTCTCACTTTTATATCTATCAAATTGAAAGCGAGAGTTTGATTTGGGATTGCTCAATAAGCTGACAATATTAAAAAGTAGAAAGATACGGCGAATCTTACTCAAGTTCTTAGACTCATAATCAAGCTCTGATAAGTGATCACGGACTTTCAATTCAATTTCATCAGATGATGACAAGGCATCGAACTTAGCATCAAAAGTAAGGTTAAAAACTTGACCTATAAGTTTATGTCTTAAATGTTGCTTATCTCGGCTATCTTTACTAAGTCGCATAATTTCAGGAATCGTTTTGCCCTCAGTTATTAAATAGCCGATTAAGTGGAATAATTCGCGGTTATTAAACCACTCTTCTAATGTCATCATTAAACGCTTGATGTTTTGCCATTCTTGAACCATGTCAAAGTTATCTTCTTTTAGCAGCTCATTAAATTGCAAAAAAGTGTTTAACTCATCTTTGTTAATTTCTATTTCACTATGATCTGATGCTCTAAGAGTGAGTAATAAATCAATGCGGTTTGATTCAAGGGTTTCATTGCTCAAAAAATACCAAAAAGCATCGTTTTGAAGGCTTTTCTCAATGGCATCCCATTCTTGAGAAAGCGTAAGCTGCAATAGACTTTGGGCGTCCTTCGACTTTGATTCTAAAGTGAAATTGCTTGATTTTAAGAACAATGCCTTAATAAGTTCTGCACTTACCAGCGGTATTTTTCCGACGTTAAGTCTTGAAAATACTTGGGTGGGTACCTCATGGTCGCTGAGCTCATACCAAATTACTTTTACGCTCTTATTATCTAAATTGAGTAAAGGCGTTTTTATAGAGTTATATTTATCTGAGTCCTCTTGCTCATCAAACCATGACTTGATGGCTTCTTTAGCTTTATAAATATGGAAAAAGTCGATATTACTTTCGTGTATGCTTGGATCAATACGCTCTAAGAATTCAGCCGAGTCGCTCCTTGTTTCATAGCTGATGCGATATCGTGATAGATTGTCATCACTATCGACTTCCAATAAGTAGGTTAAAATGATGTAAATAGTGGTTAGTCGTTGTTGTCCATCGACGATTTCCCAAGAGTCATCTCCACGCTTTTTGACGACAACAGGTTGCAAGCAGTAAAAAGTATTCTTTTTAGAGTCAAGCGAGTTCAGATAAAACTCTCTAATATCTTCTAATAAGTCTTGAACTTGTTTTTCTTTCCAGCGATAACCACGTTGGTAAGCAGGTATATAGAAACTCTCTTGCAACAAGCTACTAATGGGCTTTAGCATTAATTTGTTATCTGACATCGAGTTATCCTTATTATTATAATTTAATGCGCCAACCGCACTTTCCCTGTCAACAACTGCTGCATCATGCCTTGTTTAATATCACGGGTTTTCTCCAAGCGCTGCTGTAAAGCTTGAATCTCGACATCCATATCGGAGAGAATAGTGGCGATGGCGGTTTGCTCTGGTTTAGATGGCATTAGCATGATACTTTTTTTAAACTCTGACATCCCAATTAAATTCTTCATTGCACCACCTTGAGTGCTATCAGTGATGCTTTCTTGAAACTCTTTAGAGTTAAAAATCTGATAAAAGAAGTGTTCATCAGTATTTTTATTAAGTGTTATTTTTAGTAGAGCTTGGTTAATAATACCTTCAGGAGCATTAACAGGGATTTGATAGATTCTGCCTATTGTACCCGAGCAGCTTACTATGAAATCTTTAGGTTTAACTGTAAATCGCTGTAGCTCATTGAATTTATCTTTATCGATATAGTATTTGCCAATCTCTGTATTTGCATAGATTGCATTTCTCTGTTCATATACTTTAAAACCTGTTCTAACAAAACTATCTTTTTTTAGTGCGCCACCAAAAGGACCTCTAACAAGCCCTTTATTTTCTGTCATTTCGGATAGAGCTTTGTAATCCCAATCCTCAGGAATCCGCCCTAGCTCAGTCTGTTTAAGTCCTTTTGGACTGCCATCGTCATGAGTAGCAAACTCAGGCAGGCGAGTTTTGCCACTGAGGAGCTGTTGCATCGTACCTGTTTTAATCACTTCTTTTTTAGCAATCAACTTTTCTAGCGATAAGATAAGATTATCGACATCAGATAGTGCAGTGGCGATGGCGGTTTGTTCGGATTTACTAGCAGGACATGGAATTTGATAACTTCTAACTTCTGAAAACGGTACTCTTCGATGCCCAGCACTTCCCACCATTGCTGATTCAAGATCTATTCTAAAACGGCTGCGAGTAGTCCAAAAATAAATAAACTTTGCATCTGAAGCACTGTTAGCTCTTAGCACATGAAACTCTGTACTTCCAAATCCATATTTAGTTATTAGACTCTTAGTATGACAACCTTTGCCATTTTCAAAGCAAGGAGTTATTTTAGCTAAAAGTACATCTCCTTTTTCAAAATAGGTAAAGCCACTTTTTACCCTTTCATAATTAATAATAGTCTGATGAGCTAATTGAGCATTCTCAGTGACGTCCTGCATTCCAATAAAAGTTACTAAGTTAGAAGGCTTTATAGTCTTTCTAGGAATTGATGATTCGAACAAATCACCAAAATTTTTAACGTCCCAATCCTCAGGAATAACGCCAACCTCTGTCTGTTTATAACCCTCAGGTATTTTAACCTCACTCATTACGCCACTCCCATCGCTTGCAGATGCGCTTGCACTTTTTGACTTAATGTCTCCACCTCATCTACGATTTGCGATAGCGGCTCAGCATAACGCTCATCCAGCTCCTTGATACGGTTAGCAAGTTGGGCGGTGATACGCTCAATCTCATCTTCGATACGCCCTTGTAGCGTGGCGTGCCATTTGTCCTCAATCAATAGCGTTTTGATAGCTGCGTCATCCAAAGTTGGGTAGTGCTCAAATACGGCTTTATCTAACGCCTCTTGCGCTTCTTTTAATGACTTTTTGGCATTGGTTTCTGCATCGAAATACATCAGCAGTTGTTTTAAAGCAATGATTTCTTCGCTATTGGTGGCGAGTTTTAGACGTGCGTTGACGCTCGACTTAGTAAAGCTGCCTTTGTCAGTGGCAGCATCGGCTAGCAAGCCTTCCTCATCGCCGTGTTCTTCCGTATAGTCCGCTAAGGTACTTGAGGCAGTGTCTAGCTCAGCTTGCAAGTCATCGATATGGGCTTGCTCATCGTTATAGTAGCGGTCGATGATGAGCGTAGGCGGGATCAGCTCCGCTTTATACTTGACCTTATTAATAATCAGGTCAGGCTCTTCCTTAAGCTTTTCACCTTTAGCCACGACCAGCTTGCGTAGCTGACTGCCAATACTCCAGCCATCTTGACTGATAGCATAGATGTCGTCCTGCAAGCTCTCACTCCAGTAGTCCATTAGGATTTGATAGATATCGTATTTATCTAACAGTGGGGCATGAGCATAACGTGCTAGCAGGTCTTCACTGATTTTATGAATAAGCGTTTTAGGTCTATCGCCTTTGGTGATTTCACTTAACTGGGTAGCTTGCCACCAGTCATTGAAGGGCGTTAAGCTTTGCTCAGCAAAGGCAATAAACTCAGGATGAGTCAATACTGCTGCTTTGACCTCGGTCGATGCCACAAGACACTCACGATACCCATCACGCAAATCAGAAAATAGCGTCTGGCGTAAGGTAGGAAGTACTTGCCAATAAGACTCTAGAGAGTCGATATCGGCAACAGGGATACCGCCTTTTAAATGTGCGGTCAGATCATGCTGATCTTCATCGATACTGGCATCGATATAGCGTGGAATGTTTAAGTTATAGTCGTTTTCAATGATCTCATCCAGCTCAACCATTCGGCTATAGCCTGTTAGAGTGATTTGAGAGTTAAAGACATCGACGATTTTGTGAATATCTTGGCTACGTAAGCGGTTTTTATTGCCATCTTTCATGTAGCCGCGGCTAGCGTCTATCATAAATAGACCCGCGTCACCTTTGGCTCGGATCTGTGCGGTGTTTTTATCTATAACAATGACACAAGCAGGGATGCCCGTACCGTAGAATAGGTTGGCTGGCAAGCCGATGATACCTTTGATATAACCCTGCTTGATTAGGTTCTGGCGGATATGCGCTTCGGCATTCCCTCGGAACAGCACGCCATGGGGTAGAATCACTGCGCCCACACCAGTACTTTTTAAACTTTTGATGATATGCAGGAGAAAAGCATAGTCACCGTTCTTCTCAGGCGGAATACCCCAAGTAAAACGGTCAAAATCATCCGACTCTGGATTTAAACCACTGGTCCAGTTTTTATTACTAAAGGGAGGGTTTGCCACGATAAAATCAAAGGTCTTGAGCTGACTACCTTCTACAAAGTGCGGAGAGGATAGCGTATTACCTTTGTAGATATCTGCACCTGTCGCCCCATGCAATATCATGTTCATTTTCGCAAGTGCGGTAGTGGCAAAGTCCATTTCTTGACCATAGATAGTCAAGCCGCGTGGCGCTTCATCACTGACTTTTAAAAGCAGCGAACCTGAACCACACGCAGGGTCGTATACGGTCGCGTCTTGTGGTGTATTGTCGTCAACGCCGATAATCTTGGCTAGAATACGTGATACTTCCGATGGCGTATAAAACTGCCCCTTTGATTTGCCAGATTCAGTAGCGAAATGACGCATTAGAAATTCGTAAGCATCGCCTAGTAAATCATCACCATCAGCACGGTTGCCTGATAAGTCCAAACCTTCAAATATACCAATTAGCTTAGACAAGCGATCAACGTGCTCTTTGCCTTTGCCCAGTTTTTCTTCGTCGTTGAAATCAGCAACATCAATAACACCGCGCAAACCGTTGGCTTCAGCCAGCCTAGCGATAATCTTATCGACCTTTTCGCCGATCTCTTTATCACCCTTGAGCGCCACCATGTCATCGAAGCTACCGCCTTCTGGTACTACGATATCGCCAAAGGCATCGTCTTTATATTTATCAGACACGTACTTCATAAATAGCATAGTCAATACATAGTCCTTGTATTGACTGGCATCCATGCCGCCACGTAACTCGTTACAGCTTGCCCAAAGGGTAGAATAAATCTCGGTTTTCTTAAGTGCCATAGTTATAAGTCTTATGATTGGATAGTGTTTTATTGAATGAAAAATTTATCGAAGAATGGTATCACATTACAGCTTGTTTGCTTGTCATATACACGAACATCTAGGATTGGTATTTGTCGACTCTAGTTTGGATTAAGTATAAATAAATAAGAAGTTTATTTGAATAGCATTAGAGTATTATACGTCATCTGTTGTCGTGAGAAGTCGATAGTAGCTTAAATGAGTATGGGAAACTTCTTTGACTAATGGTGCAGGCTTTTTGGTTATCAAAAAACCTACCCCCAAATCTTGGACGGTTGAAGTTTATTTCAATGGCTGAGCAATAGCCTCAAACTGAGCTTACGATATTGTGTGGTATTTCTTTCTAACATGTCTTACCACCAACACTACCCAAAAATCGACTGACAGCTTCTGATACATCCGAGAGAGAGTTTTCCGTGACATCGAGCTGCTCCAATGCTTTGAGATTGATAATACTATCAGGAAGACTTTGTAGGCCATTATGATAGAGTCCAAGACTTTTTAATTGCTTTAGATTGCCTATCGAGCTTGGCAGGGTTTTGAGATCAGAAGCACGTATCTCTAGTTTTTCAAGGTTTATTAAATTATCAATACTATCAGGCAAAGCTTTCAACGATTCATTGGCATACAGCTCAATACTAGTAAGCTTGCTTAGATTGCCAATAGAGCCTGGTAACTCCTGAACCTGCGTTCCTCTCATATCAAAATGGGTAAGTGAGGATAAATTACCGAGCTCATCAGGAAAACTCTCTAAGCTTTTTGAAAGAATCTTAAGCGATTTAAGGTTCTTTAGTTGACACAATACCTTTGGGAATTCAGTGAAAGCGCAGTCCATATACACCAGCGTCTCTAATTTCTCTAGTTGAGCAATCTCGTCCGGCAGCTCATTAAAACCTCTTAGTCTAAGGTACTTTATATTTTTTAAATGGCCGATAGCGCTAGGTAATGGCTCAGTAGACTCACTTTCGCTTTGTAATACTGACTTATTATCAATATAACTATAACTCGTCGATTTTCCATATCCCAAATCCAGTCGCTCTAACTGGCGTAACGCTTCAGGTTCACGAGGGACGGTGCTGTCAGAGCTGCCTGCTATATTATGGTTATCAATCCAATCCCATATCTGTGTCATCCAGTCTTCAACGCCCGTATCTTGCTTGCTATTAGTGTTGTCATCTTGGTTGGTTTTACCGCTATATGCTGTCATAAGGTTGCCTTTTAATAATCGTTAAATGAGGTGAATGCATTCAAATTCTTAGCTAGTCTTATTGCTATGTGTCAAACTTAAGAGCAGTTGGGCACAGTAATAAAACCAAGGTAAGCCATATTTTTAACAAAGCTTGATATACCAGTGCCTGAAACTGATAAAGGTTTATGAAGCGGTTTTATGGGTTTGCTTAAAAAAGCGGAATAGCAGAAAGCGCTCATAAGGCTCAGTCGCTGAGTATGAGGAAAATGATTGAGAGGTTTAAAGTTTGGATGTAATTGACTAGAAGTAGTCATAAAGAAATCTCCTGTTGCTCTGTCTGTGTCAAATTGAAACGACACAGTCACCTTACAGAGCAAAAAGGAGTTGTGCGTTTTACCAGTCTTTGTTTTTCATCGCGCTGGAAGTAGCCGTAAACCCACGATGTTTTTTATCATAGCAAGCTGTTTATTATTTGTCAAAAGTGACATTGAGCTATGCTGAAGAAATTCTAGAGAACAATGGCCATATCTTAGTGACTGCAAAGCAGTTAGGCATAGCCATGCAAACCTTATCTAACTGGCAAAATAAAGCGAATGAAGGCTGTCGTATTGTCTCAGCATACTGAGTCTTTGATAGTGCTGGGGCAGTCTGTTATAAGTGTTTCCATTAGAGCAGTCTGTTTTAAGTGGTCTATTAACAGGTTTAAAGCGTAAAATGACTGGTTCTGTTGAGATATAGATCGCTAAGACCGGTGTGGTTTGATTTTTATCATCAGGCTGCGTAATCAAAATTTCCCAAGTTCAACTGTACGGATTTGACAGCAGGGGTCATAGAGAGTGGGATGAATTTCATAATAAAAAATACATTTACGATTGAACCTATCCAAAACTTAATTACTGCATCTACTGCAGCATTAGGTTGTGGACTACTCATTGGTCTAGAAAGAGAGCGTAGCAAACAACGTGAAAATCAACACAGCTTTGCAGGTATTAGATCTTTTGCAATTTGCTCTTTATTAGGGGCAATTTGCTTTGCTTTCGGTTTATTTATGGGGCTCATAGGAGCATTGATAGTAGGTGGTATCAGTATCATCTCTACTAATAAACAAATTGAAGATCCAGGTGTAACTACTGAACTTGCTTTTATACTCACCTATTTTATAGGCGGACTATGTTTATGGCATATTCCTTATGCAGCGGCACTTACCGTCGTCCTTACCTTCCTTCTAGTGACAAAGCATTCAATGCATGGAGTAGCGGTTAGATGGATTACTGAGTGAACCGTCCCGAGATTGTCGG
>NZ_DJUD01000041.1:0-10626 GCF_002439405.1 Psychrobacter sp. UBA6291
TTTTTAAGTAGGATTGACTATAGTTGGCAATTAACTTGGTATTCTTGACCTTTGTCTGTTTTGATGGTCATGATGCCGTAATCTGCTTTGGTGTGCCAATCGTAAGTGGTCTGTGGGTTCACATCGTTGACATAGCGAGCGCCAGAACCTGAAACGGCTTGTTTCATGCTAACTTTAGCGTTGTCTAAGCCAACTTTTGGTAAAGTAACGTTTAGGTTGGCAGCTTCACCGTTTGCAGTATACGCAGCAGTGATTTGACCGTCGTCTTCACAAGTAAATGATTGAGTTACTGGTTGAGTATTGGCTGGTGGCGTTGTGGTGGTCGGCGCGCTGGTCGCACAAGCAGCGAGTAGTACGGCAAAAGGGGCAACAGCGAATAATTTTTTCATAATAGTCCTCAAAAATTAATGTGAATTTTATTTGTTACGTTAAGGGCGTATCATACAATAAAAAATGTAATTTCGTGTTGTGGTTCGTACTTTGGCGAGTAACATCAGCTGGCGGCTTTATCACTGCACGATCTAGTCAGTAAGGTCTTGCTTGTCCTTTGTTTAAAATGAAGACCAACACTGCGCCTAATATCACTACGCTTGCGATAATAAAATCTAAGGTCAATTTCTCTGACAAAAATATCATACCGAGTAGAGCAGCAAGTACTGGTACACAAAGTTGCACCACCGCTGATTGGGTCGTTTTTAAGAGTGGCATCGCCCTATACCAGATACTGTAACCGATACCAGAAGCGATAGCACCCGATGCGACTGACAATATGACACCTGTCATGCTGATATCATTTAAATAACCCAGACCGATTAATGCCAATATCGGCACTGCAATTAGACTTCGTATAAAATTAAAGCCCGTCGTTCTGAGCGGCGAAACGCAGCTTTTACCACGTATGCTATAGATACCCCAAGCGCTACCGCTTATTGCCATTATAAGCGCCGCCGACAAGGAAGGCGTGCTAGCTGATGGCAGCATCAAGTACATAAAACCTATCAATGCGATCAAAAGTGCTGTCCACTGTAGGCGAGTTAATGGTTCTTTATGATAGATGCCCCAACCGATCATCGTAAGCTGCACGGCAGCAAATAAAATAAGTGCCCCCGTCCCTGTATCAAGCGCTTGATAAGCCACTGAAAAACATAGCGCATATATGACTAAGCAAAGACTACTAAACCAATCGCCTGTGTCTTGTAAAACGGTCTTATCAGTATTGCCAGTCTGTTTTGAAGTATTTCTTCTTAAACGGTTTCTTCTTAAAAAATACGCTTGCAGCAGCATGATAAGACCAAGGCACGCGGCAGCGCTAAGCAAGCGGATAACGGTAAAATTCCAGGCATCAATTGCGCCGTCTGCCAATGCCATTCTACAAAGCAAAGAATTGGCGGCAAAGGCTATTAAAGCGATCATCGTAAATAGGGCAGCTTTCAAAAATAATTCCTACAGGCACGATAGGTTTTTGCCTAAGATTTGGGGTTATTTTTCTATTCTTTTTAGCCATTTAGCCATTTAGCCATTTAGCCATTTAGCCATTTAGCCACTTGTTGCACCCGTTGCACTCTATCGCCACCGATGCGTTGAAAATCTTTATTATGCAAAGTTAACTGACTGGCAAAGTAAGCACTGATATCTTCACGCTGATGCGGGCTATCACGCAAATCATCGGCGACCCACGGGATATCCACTTCGGTCAAGAGTATCAAATCGTAATGGTGCGTTAATGCCGCTTGAGTAAGCGCTTTAGGACAGTCGCCGTAATACCAGTTGGCATACACCATCAGCTCAAATAAACTGGTATCACAGAATAAATAACGGTTATTATCAGGCAATTGCGCGGCTTGTTTGGCAAGTTTATTTTCTAAGTCAATTTGACCTTGCGCGATAGGTAGTAAATCATCCCACGTGCAAGTCAGTTGCTCGTTATCCCATTTTGCTTGCAGGTAAGTGCGCATATATTCTGGTACCCACGGACTGCCAAAATGCGCAGCCAAATCGCGGCATAACGTGGTCTTGCCGGTGCTTTCTGCCCCTAATATCGCGACATTAAAGACCGATTTAGGCGTATGCTGCGTGAGATTGTAAGCGGTAGCGTCGTTGCCATTCATAGTATGCCCAGATTGCGATGAGAGTGAAGACTACGTACTGTAGCGCGGTAAAGGTTAGACCTTTATAAAAATACAGCGGCACGGAAATCGCATCAGCAATAATCCAAAGTAGCCAGTGTTCGATTTTACGCCGCGCCATCAGCCACATTGCCATTAAAAACAGCGCGGTGGTCAGCATGTCGGTGTAATCGACCCAGGTAAATAAGTGCAAGCCCAATACCGCGCCATCAAAGCTAAAGTTATTATTGATAACAGGTCTAAAATAATAGACCAGAGCGACAAAGGCGACGGTCGCTGCCGCCAGTACAGTGAGAATAGGGAGGTCTTTTTTGTTTAAATGCTCAACGTCAATGGCAGAGTGAGCGTCCGCATTATAGGTGTGTGCATCTTGCTGCTGGCTGGTTGGATTTATATGGTCATGATGCTTTTTGATGTCTGTATTGTGCTTATTTTGCGTCCAATTTATCCATCCATAAATACTCATGATACTGTAGTAGGCGTTGATAAACATATCGCCGAACAGTTGCCATTTCCAAAGTAGATAGACAAAAATAGCGGTGCTGACCAATCCAATAGGAAAAACCAAAATATTGGTTTTGCTGGCAAGTAAGACGCTACTGACCCCAAATATGACCGCAATCAATTCTAAGGCAATAAATAGGGTTGAGTAGTCAGCATACTGCCCAAATAACCAGTTTAAGAGTTCCGCCATTGCTATTCCAAAATTAAAAAGTAAAGCGAGAGTTAACAAACAAGTTGCAACCAGATGATGATAATTCACAGCAATTATAGCGCAGCTGTCGACAAATGAAGCCAATCTTTACTTATTCTCATTAAGAAGCGGATTATTTGTAACAAAGTATTAGAAAAATTATATTATTCAGGCATAATAAAGGCACTTATTTTAAGTTTACAGTTATTCACCGAGAATTAGACGACTGTTGTTTTTCTCCACTTTTATGCTTATTGCAAGCACCATCGTAGTAGACAAGGAAGCGTATCATGACGACTTGTATCACAGGCACTGGCCTATATATCCCCCCTTATAGCATTAGTAATGAAGAGTTAGTAGAGTCATTTAACCAGTATGTTGATAATTACAATGCCAAACATGCTGACGCGATTGAAGCTGGCACAGTTACGGCGCTAGAGCACTCATCAGCGGCCTTTATCGAAAAAGTATCGGGCATCAAATCACGTTATGTGATGGAGAAAGACGGTATCTTAGATCCTGAAATTATGGCACCTGTCATTGCCTATCGTAATTTGGGCGAAGAGCTGTCTATCATGGCAGAAATGGGCGCTGCTGCATTAAAAGATGCGCTCGCTGATGCAGGTCTCGAGGCCAATGATTTAGACGGTATTATTCTTGCGTGCTCAAACTTCCAGCGTACTTATCCTGCGGTCTCTATCGAGATTCAAAATGAGATTGGTATGATTGGTGGCTTTGCTTATGATATGAACGTTGCTTGTAGTGCCGCAACTTTTGGTCTATCACAAGCACATGGTTCTATCGTTTCGGGTCTTGCCAAACGCGTTGCGGTTGTGAACGTTGAGATTACTTCAGCGCATCTAAACTGGCGCAACCGTGACAGCCACTTTATTTTTGGTGACGTTGCAACAGCTTGCATCGTAGAAGAGCTTGATACGCCAAAAGGCTACGAGATTCTAAACGCCAAGTTATTCACTCAGTTTTCGACCAATATCAAAAACGAATACGGCTTTATGGATCGCTCTGAGTTCTTGGCGGCACAGACTGAGATGTACCCCGATATCAAAGAGCCGGTCACTGACAAACTGTTTTTACAAAACGGTCGTAAAGTATTCCGTGAAGTCTGTCCAAAGGTTTCTGAGATTATTACTGAGCATTTGCATGAAAACAATCTGCAAGCCAGCGATGTCAAAATGATGTGGCTACATCAGGCCAATGCCAATATGCTGGATTTAATCTTGCGTACCGTTATCGGTAAAGAAGCAGATAAAGCGATTGTACCAAGTGTCATTGATGAGTTTGCCAATACCAGTTCAGCAAGTCCAATGATTGTCTTCCATCGCTACAAGGATCAGCTAAACTCTGGTGATTTGGGTGTGATTTGCTCATTTGGCGCCGGTTACTCGATTGGTTCGGTACTGGTTCGTAAGGTTTAATAGTTAATAGAAGCTCTGTTTTAACCATAAAAATAGCTAAGAGAATTCTTAGCTATTTTTTTTATGCTCGCCGTTTGTTTTTTTGTTTCGTGATGCCTTTTTATAGCTATAGCAAGCAGAATTGAAGGTTGGTATATGGGTGTAATCGCGTATAAATTGAGCAGTTTGCGAATATAATGGCAAGATTGCTGAGAGGTTTTAAATTAAGCGCAAAAATTTGCTATAATCACTCTCTTATTTTACTCATTTTAAAAAAGTCCTTTTATGAAAGAATCCTTACGCCTGCGTTTAGACCAGATGGTAGACCGTTATGAAGAGGTCACCGCCTTATTATCCGACCCGAGTGTCATCATCGATAATAATAAATTCCGTGAATTGTCCGTTGAGCATAGTGACTTGATGGAGATCACGACGTTATGGCAGAACTATGTGCGGGCAGAGACGGATCAAGCGGATGCAGAGGCGATGCTTGCGGAATCATCAGACCCTGAAATGAAAGAGATGATGCAGGATGAGATTGACAGTGCGAGTAAGACCATTGCTGAGATGGAAGAAGCGCTTAACGTCATGATGTTGCCAAAAGACCCCAATGATAAAGTGCCAGCGTTTTTGGAAATTCGAGCGGGGACAGGCGGTGATGAAGCAGCGATTTTCTCGGGAGATTTGTTCCGTATGTATCAAAAATATGCCCAGAACCAAGGCTGGACGGTAGAGATTTTATCAGCCAATGAGGGCGAACATGGCGGTTATAAAGAAATCATTACTCGTGTGTCGGGCAATAGCGTTTATGGTCGTTTAAAGTTTGAGTCGGGCGCGCACCGCGTCCAGCGTGTACCTGAAACCGAGAGCCAAGGTCGTGTCCATACTTCAGCGTGTACGGTTGCCGTTATGCCAGAGGTTGAGATTGATGATAGCGTCGATATCAATCCTGCTGATATTAAAATGGATACCTTTCGCTCAAGCGGCGCCGGTGGTCAGCACGTTAACACCACCGACTCTGCGGTACGTTTGACCCACATTCCAACGGGTACCGTGGTAGAGTGTCAACAAGAACGCAGTCAGCATAAAAACCGTGCTCATGCGATGAAAATGCTGGTGTCCAAAATTCAGCAAGCAAAAGTACAAGCACAGGTTGATGTGGCGGACTCAATACGTCGCGATTTGGTCGGTAGTGGCGATCGTTCAGAGCGTATTCGTACCTATAATTTCCCACAAGGTCGTATGACCGACCATCGAATCAATTTGACGTTATACAAACTTGATTCGATTATGGAAGGCGACTTAGACGAAATCCTTGATGCGCTGCTGCGTGAGCATCAAGCAGACTTGATGGCCAGTATCGGCGGCGGTGATTAAAAGCACAAACTGGCTAAGTTAGCTAGGGCGTGTCCTCAATTCAAGCGCTTGTATCTAAATGGGCTAAAAATGGCTAAATTTTGTCAAACATCGTTAAATAGCTGATTAATATCTCGATATTATTTGCGCTATTTTCCTCGTTTGACGGCAATTTATCTCATTTTTATCACCATTTTTAAAATGAGGACACGCCCTAAGCTGGACGCCAAAAATTAGAAAGATTTTGCTATTTTTTCATATTAAAAATAAGTTTTATTTGAACGTCTTATTTTAATTTTACTTCGTTTATTCCTTTAATTATCTAATAATTTTGAGAGTATTATGTCAAAGCACAACAATCAAAATCCGAGTCAAGAGCAAGCCCCAGAAGACGCCAACGAGCTGATTGCTCAACTGCAAACCAAGCTGGATGACATCAAGGCGTCAGGTAAGCAGCCTTATCCGAATACCTTTAAGCGCACGGACTATGCTCAGGATTTACAAACCGCTTTTGATGGTATCTCAAAGCAAGAAATCGAAGATAAAATTGCCAATGGTGAAAAAACTCAAGTAAATGTAGCCGGTCGCGTGATGCTAAACCGCGGCGCGTTTATCGTGATTCAAGATATGACCGGTCGTATTCAGTTATATGTGGCACGCAAACAGCTAGACCCAGAGACGCTAGCGATGATTAAATCGCTAGATTTGGGCGATATCGTTGGGGTATCTGGTTATATCGGTCGTTCTGGCAAAGGCGACTTATATGTCCATATCGAAGCGTTGACTCTATTGACCAAAGCCCTACGTCCGATGCCAAATAAGTTCCATGGCTTGGCCGATGTCGAAGCACGCTATCGCAATCGTCATCTTGATTTGATGACCAATGAGACCACGCGCGATACCTTTGTGATTCGCAGTCAGGTTATAAGCGGTATTCGCAAATTTATGCTAAATGAGCGTTTTATGGAAGTTGAAACGCCGATGATGCATCCTATCCCAGGTGGCGCGGTTGCGCGTCCGTTTGTGACCCATCATAACGCCTTAGATATGCCGTTATATCTGCGTATCGCGCCTGAGCTGTATCTAAAACGCCTAGTGGTTGGTGGCTTTGAAAAGGTATTTGAGATTAACCGCAGTTTTCGTAATGAAGGCGTATCTACCCGTCATAATCCTGAATTTACCATGATTGAGTTTTATCAGGCATATGCCGATTATCATGACTTGATGGATTTGACCGAGCGATTGTTCAATGAGTTGGCGATGGATATTTTGGGCACCACGGAGCTGACTTATCAAGGCGAGGCGATTAGCTTAAAAGCCCCATTTATCCGCTTGTCGATGTCTGATGCCATCGCTAAATATGCCGAAAACTTCGATATATCGCGTATCAACGACCGTGAGTATCTTGCAGAATATGCTTCAACGACGCTTAAACAACAAGTCAAAGATGTCTTTGGCGTGGGTAAATTGCAGACCATTATCTTTGAAGAAACCGCTGAGCATCAGTTACGTCAGCCGACTTTTATCACCGAATACCCAGCTGAAACTTCACCGCTGGCACGCCGTAGCGATGACAATCCTGACATTACCGATCGCTTTGAGCTATTTATCGGTGGTCGTGAACTGGCAAATGGCTTTAGTGAGCTCAATGACCCTGCCGATCAAGCTGAGCGTTTCCATGGCCAAGTCGCTGAAAAAGACGCTGGCGATGATGAAGCGATGCATTTTGATGAAGAATATATCGAAGCCTTGTCTTATGGTTTACCGCCGACTGCAGGTGAGGGTATCGGTATCGATCGTTTAGTGATGCTATTTACTGACTCGGCCAGTATTCGCGATGTAATTTTATTCCCACATATGCGCCGCAAGTTCGAAAGCTAGACTGCTTTACTTGCCATAAATCGACGCTGGGACTAAACTGAACATAAGAAGGCTTTTTGTACTTTTAACGGAATGGTCTCAAGTGTTTTATGAGACCTTATGGATAGGGATGTTATGGACACTCAGCAAGTACCAGCGTCGATTTGGCAGCAGATGATTCAGCAAAACTTTTTATCTTTGTACGATTTAACTCCAGACAAAATCACTGCCTCTGAATATCTTCAGGGGTATGATTTTGTCTTTGAGTTTTCTAATGCTGTGGTCTACCTTATCGTCAATGATGTGACGATACAGGCTGATAGACAGGATATCGATAGCACTCAGGTGCGTATGTGGAGAAAAGACGTTGTCAATCAGCTGATTAAGCAACACGCTCAGTTGTATCTTAAGAATGATCAGGCGCTTGCCTATCAAAACGATTCTAAAAACCAGTCTAAAAATAAGTTGGCATCTGGCCAAAGGCAAACAGTAGACAAGGCGATTTATTTTATTGGTTTGACCGCACTTTCGGTACAGCATCAAGAGATGGCTGAGATAAATGCTGAAAAGAACAATGCTCAAAACCTTTATCAAAACCGCTATCAGAATAGTTATCGTAATAGCCAACAGAGTAAACCTGTAGAAACCGCCTCATATGCGGTTGGCTATGAATATGGTAGTCAGTTTTTTGCAGAAGACTGTGTGTTAGATTTGGACGATGAAGAAAGCGTCTTGCAAGTCTTTAGCTATCAGAATTTCACTGAGATACTCAAGCAATTGGTAACGCCCAGTGATTTGACGGCATTTCTAGACTTTCATCGCCGTAAGCTTGCAGGATTTGAAGCGTTTCAAGACGAATCAACCTTACTTGCTCAGTTTTTACAGTCGCCAGATTTTCACCAAAGAGCGATTGAGGTTCAAAAACAACTGGTCAGCCATAATTTGATAGCAGAGATTGAACCACGATTGCTAAAAGCGGCAGAGCCTGAGAAGGCAGAGTTTGCTCAAGCGTTGATGGCAGAGATTCAAAAGAACACGCGCATGTGGTACAAGCTGTTTAATAGCTTGGTCAGAGCGTGTTATGACGTGGGTACGCCATTGCCAAAAGAGCAGGTTGATATTTTGGTCGATGAGTCCATGTACACCTATGCTTGTTTGGTAGAGAAAATCTTGGCGCATAGAACGATTGACCAAGATTCACGCTGGAATGGCTACGTGCGCCATGAGCACTCTTATAATATCTTTGGCCGTCATTATCTGCTGATTTTTTATGCGCAAGATGACAACAGCTCATTAAGTGCGGACAAAGTGCGTGCCGGTCATCAAGACTTATTATTTGAGCTCAACGCGCAAATGCAGCAGCCAGTCATGCAAGATCTGTTTTTAATCGGTGTCGATGTCAGACCCTGTGACGACAGCGTAAATACCGAAGTTCATCTTGACGCCTTTCATCAGCAAGGCTCGCTTATCGATGCCAATACCCAGCGTTTGTATGAGCAATTGGCTGAGTTACGGGCGCAATCCTAACTTGTGCTAGAACCCAGTTTCGACGTTTGGTTTCAATACCTACTTTGATAGTTAGTTTTAAGCTAAATCGCTGATTTGAAGCTTTATTTATATCATTACTCACATTGGCATTTATTATGACGCAGCAATATCAAGTTTTAGCGCGCAAATATCGTCCAAAAAACTTTCACGAGTTGATTGGGCAATCGCACGTCTCACAAGCACTGATTAATGCGATTGATTATAATCGTCTGCACCATGCTTACTTATTTACGGGTACGCGCGGTGTCGGTAAGACCACTATTGCGCGTATTTTGTCTAAATGTTTAAACTGTGAGACGGGTATCACTAGCACGCCATGTGGTGTCTGTGATAACTGCGTGGCGATTGATCAAGGACGGTTTATTGATTTAATCGAGATTGATGCGGCCTCGCGTACCAAAGTTGAAGATACTCGCGAGCTACTTGATAATGTGCCATATGCGCCAAGCCAAGGTCGCTACAAGGTATACCTGATTGATGAGGTGCATATGCTGTCGACACACAGCTTTAATGCGCTGCTCAAAACCTTGGAAGAGCCACCTGAGCATGTAAAATTCTTACTAGCCACCACCGACCCACAAAAGCTGCCCATCACGATTATCTCGCGCTGTTTGCAGTTTGTGTTGCGTCCTTTATCGCAAAGTCTGCTTAGTGAGCATCTAGCCAATATCTTAAATCAAGAGCAGGTGGATTATACTCAGCCTGCGCTTTGGCAATTGGCCAGTGCTGCTAAAGGCTCGGTGCGTGATGCGTTATCGCTGACCGATCAAGCGATTGCATTTGGACAAGGCGCGCTCGATGATGTAACAGTTAATGCCATGCTTGGCTTAATTGATGCCGCTGACTTGGTGCGTTTAATTACAGATATTTATAATCATGATAAATCAGCAGTCGCCACACATATCGAGCAAATGCGGGCGCAAATGGTCGATGCCACTAGCATGTTTGACGGCTTGGCTGAGCTGTTACATCAATTGGCATTGACGCAACTGCTGCCTGAGGTTGCGCTTAACGTAAACGAAGCACAAGCGCAGCAGATTAATCAGCTTGCGCAGCACATGAGTCCTGACGTTTTACAGCTATATTACGAAATCGTCGTCCAAGCGCGTGAAGGCGTAAAGCTGGCTAGTACACCGATGCAGGCGCTTGAGATGTGTATTTTACGTCTATTGGCGTTTCGACCTTTACCCGTCGATGAGATTTTAGCAAACGTACCAGACACTACCATATCTTCTGACCCTAGAGCATCTAGCTCTGTATCATCTGTTTCTACAGGCTCGATAGAAACTAATACTGCTTCACTAGATTCAGGTACTATCGAAGCATCGGATACCAATACGTTTTTAAATACAGATGAAAATATAGCGCCTTCATTAGAGCAAACCTCAACAGTAGTAGAAGCGCTATTAGAATCGCAGCCAGAACCACAGTTAGAGCCAGCAGTGGAATCCATCCCGTCATTACCAGACTACGATGCTGATTATCAGACCTCAAGTCAAAATGAGATTGAGCCATACAACACAAGTTATGATGATGCTGAATTTGACCAATATAATAGCTACGGTAATGATGAAGGATTGGATTTATTAAGCAGCAATGTTATCTCTGAGCCTGCCGTTGAGCCTGA
>NZ_DJUD01000041.1:10749-67110 GCF_002439405.1 Psychrobacter sp. UBA6291
GCCTGAGCCTGCCGTTGAGCCTAGCGCAAATGATTCTCAATTAACTGCGCAAGTGGATGATCCGCGTACTTTATTACGCTGTGCGCCGCAAGAATTAACGGGCGAGTGGACGCCAGAAAAATGGGACTACTGGCTACAATGCGCCCGTGAAGCTGGGAGTTTGGCGCCCGATGAATTGGCACTGGCACGTCAAGGAATGATGACCGGGCACTGTAACGCTAAAGCGGTCTTTGTTACGGCGGTGGATAGTAAGCATCTGCAAGCTACTTTTCAGCAGCTGGCGGCAAAATTACAAGAACAGTTTACGCAAGCAGACATTAGCTTGCAGATAGATGGCAGTATTATGCAAGCCGATGATAAGACGCCTGAACGTCGTCAACAAAAACGCCTTATTGAAGCGCGTATAGTGGCAGAGTCTAGATTGCTTAATACGCCCGTTATGCAGTATTTGACGGAGCGCGGTGAAGGAAAAATGGGTAAGGTTCAGTTATATTAAAGCGTTCAGTTATATTAAACAATGTTCAATTTTATGATTGGCAATCTTTAATCAGTAAACCTTTATATATTTTATTATAATTCTCCAAATATCAAGGCAATATCAATTTATCGCCTTGATATTTTTCGTTTTATTAATGACTAAATAGCTTCGGATGACTAACAGAGTTATAGTAAAAAACTGTAAGATTTATTATAATCCGCTATAATGGTTAAGTTATATTAAAAACTAAAAAGCAGCTTAGGTGGAAATATGTTAGATAATTTACGTGGTATGGCTGTGTTTGCCAGTGTAGTCGGACACGGCTCTTTTAGTGGTTCAGCTCGCGAATTGGGTATTACGACCAGTGCGGTCAGCCAACAGATACGTTCTTTAGAAAACGAGCTTGGCGTAGTACTCCTACATCGCTCAACTCGTAAGCTTAGCTTAACAGAAGCGGGCGCAAGCTTTTATGAAGCGGCAAAAGATGTGGTCAGTGCCGCTGAACAAGGGCGTATTAAAGTCAACCAATTACGTGATGAGCTTGCGGGTAGCTTACGTATTGCAACGACGCCTGAGCTTGGCGTTCACCATATTTTGCCCGCTCTATCGACTTGGATGTCGGCGCACGATGACCTTAGCATTACTTATTTTGCTGATAATCATTATATTGATATGATTGATGAGCGTATCGATATTGCGGTACGTATGAGCCCTAATATCAATGACTCAACCTTGAGCAATCATCCGTTATCTGATGTGCGTCAACTGTTGGTCGCCTCACCGCAGTATTTGCGTCAGCATAAAAAGATTGAAACGCCAAAAGACTTAGCAGACCATCAGCTGATTTGTATCGATATCATGAAGGATGCAAGTCATGTCGAGCTTACTCAGACCGAAACAGGCAAGAAAACACGCATCAAAATGAATTCGCGTATCCACACCAACAACGTCTTTATGGCGATGACTTTAGCAAAGGAAGGTCATGGTATAATTCGTATCATGGAGATGGACGTCAAAAGAGAGCTTGAAAATGGCAATTTGGTCGAAGTGTTGACTGGTTATCAGCTGCCAAGTTTCGTGCTATATGCCGTCACCTTAAACCGTGATCAGCAACCAGCAAAAATCACCCGTTGCTTAGAAGTATTAAAAAAGTACTTTCACGCCAATTAAGTTAAGTATTTAGTAATATCTGATTAAAATGCTTTTAAAGTGTTAAAAGGCAAAAAGCCTATAGATAATGTATCTATAGGCTTTTTCTAGTTTTAAACTTTGATTAATTCAACCGTTTAAAACGAAGGTTTCAATAAATTAACCAAACGCTCAACCACTTGTGAGCTTTCATCACGGCTCATATTAAGCGGCGGCAATAGTCGAATCACATGCCCGCCTGTGACATTAATGATTAATTTTTGCTCATCACGGGCACGGTCAACCAATTTGCTACAATCCATCTCTTCTGGTAGCGCGATACCAATCATCATCCCTGCGCCGCGAGTGCTAACGCCATATCGTCCAAGCGCATTAACCACGCCTTCACGGATGAACTGTCCTTCGGTGACGGCATTGTCCATGATACTGTCATCAGCAAGCACTTCATAAACGCTATGTACTACGCGACTGGCTAGCGGCGTGCCACCATAGGTTGAGCCGTGACTACCGGCGCCAAACAAGCCATTGGCACGCCCGCGTACCATGCAAGCACCTACAGGGAAACCGTTACCTAAGCCTTTGGCCGTGGTTAAGACATCAGGGCGTGCATTGCTATGCTGATACGCAAAGTACTTGCCCGTACGACCGTTACCGGTTTGTACTTCATCGAGCATAAATAACCAATCATGACTACCGCATATAGCTTGTAGTTGCTCAAGATACGTAAAGCCATTGGCTGCGGTATTTAAACCACCTTCGCCTTGTATAGGCTCGACAAATACCGCACAGATATCATCATGGTCATGAGCGGCTTGTTCAATCGCGGCGATATCACCAAAGGGCACACGAATAAAGTCTTTATCTAAGGTATAAAAACCTTCACGGGCTTTAGGGTTAGCAGTTGCTGATAACGATAGCAAGGTACGACCATGAAAAGACTGTTCCATAACGATAACTTTTGGGCGTTTAAAACCTTGCTGATGCGCATAGAGCCGTGCCAGTTTTAATGCCGCTTCATTGGCTTCAGCGCCACTATTAGCAAAAAATACGCTGTCCATTTGCGCGGCATTACATAGAGCTTCGCCAGCTCGCTCTTGCCAATCAATGCCAAATAAATTACTGGTATGCACTAAGGTTGCTGCTTGCTGCTGAATAGCCTCAGTTACTTCTGGATGACAATGCCCCAAGCCGCATACTGCGATACCCGTCAAGGCATCTAAGTAGGGCGTCTCATCTTTGGTATAAAGCCAACTGCCTGAACCGCGGGTGAAGCTAATTGGTTGACGATTGTAAGTGGGCATCAGGTAAGTAGCAGACATGTAAAACATCCTTGGAATTATATAAAGGTTAGAGGGCTAAAGAGATTGGGATTAATTAGAGTTCATCAGAAAACGGCGTCGATTCGGCAGGTAAGGTATATTCTTCACTTGCCCATGCGCCTAAGTCAATAAGCTTGCAGTGATGACTGCAAAACGGCTTATATTTATTGTCTTGCCACGCAGTTTGGTTGCCGCATTCTGGACAAGGATAGGTTTTGGGTAAGGGGTTGGTATTGTGGTCGCTGTTGCTAGAAGTAGATTCAGTCATAATAAAAGTAGGTATATCCTATGGGCTATCAATAAATGCTGTCATTTAAGACAGCGCTTCTAATCAATAGCGAGTATGAATAATGTGAGTTTTCCAGCTTTATAAGCAATCGCCCTGCGTCATTAATAATTGTCATTCGATAAGCGTGGAGGTTGTATTACTATTGGGCTGGATTGACTATATAATAGCATGCGACCGGATAATGACAAATGACAAATCCCTTAAGGATAGTAGATGACTGACAATTTTGAGCTTTCGCATCAGCAGCAGCGCGCCTTTCAACCACAAAAACTCTCAGCTCCACGCGATTTTATAATGCCGGATATATTGGTTGACGCCGAGCTGCCTTTGGTATTGGAGATTGGCGCAGGGAAGGGCAAGCATGCGCTTAGCTTCGCACTGCAACATCCTGATAAGCACTTGATAGCCATCGAGCGTACGCGTAATAAATTCGATGCTTTTGCTAAAATGGCAGCGCAGCAAAAGTCATGCAACCTCAGCGAGATTCATGCTGATGCCATCGCTTGGATTGTCCACGCCATTGCACCAAACAGTATCGAGCGTATCTTTATCTTATATCCCAATCCTGAGCAACATAACCCTAACCAACAGTGGTTAAATATGCCTTTTTTTGAATTCTTGCTTTCTCGTTTGCAAGTAGGCGGAGAAGTAGTGCTGGCGACTAATATAGAGGCATATATGGATAATGCAGAGCAGCAAGCCAATGAGGTCTGGTGCTTACCGAATACGCGTCATAAAGTCGCTAGCGATAGTCAGCGTACACACTTTGAAGTCAAGTATCTAGCGCGCGGTGAAACTTGTTGGCAGTTAAACATGCGTAAGCCTGACGGTTATCAAACCCGATTCGACAATTGGCGGGCAAGTAATGAAGCATAAAAAATAGCCTAAGTAAAATAATGAATTATACTTAAAATTACTGAATAAAAAATTAAGGACAAAGAGCATGAAACAAAAATGTATTATCAAGAAGATAATTATATAAAATAGCCTAAGTAAGTAAAAAAAACATAAAAAAGACCGCCACAAAAGGGCGGTCCAAAAAATATCACTTTCTCATCTTATAAAAAAGGCTTTACCAGTTTATTAGAATCCGTATGCGCATCTAGCACTGTCAAAAAGGTATAAGCACCGATAAATTTTCTACTGATAAACATAAATTCTTTAGGTGGCAGATTGAACTCGAAAGACTGTATTGCTCGCGTAGCGTTATTTGAGAGGCGAGTATGTAATTTACTATTGGCCCAGATATAACGCTGCTGTTCATCTAAGCAATTTTTGGGAATATCAGGGTTTAAAGTAGGGTCGCTAAAGGGTTCTGTCGCTAATAAAAACAATGAAGCGATATCTGAACGTACTTTATCACTCATGCTATCAAAGAAATCATAACCGGTCATAGCGCGTTTCATTGCGTGATGGTCATGACGATAGCCAGCTCGTAATAGCCCGTGCGCAATGGTTAGTAAGTTATCATCAAATTGGCGAATGGCACCAAAATCTAGCAAGACCAGCTTATCGATTTCGTTTTCATCAGCAGCGACACGAACGAGGTAATTACCAAAATTCGGATCCGTTTGCATCTCGCCCCATACAAAAATCTCTTGCATCATGATTTCGATAGCGGCTTGACCGATAGCGTTGCGGCGCTCATGTGACAATAACTGTAGCGCTTCCGAGACCACCGTAATGCCTGGCTCATAAGACATGCATAACAAGCGTTTGGTTGAGTAAGTACGATTGATTTTGGGTACGATATAACGCGGGTCGCCTAGTAAGCGCTCATAAAAACGCTCCGTTGTCGCTGCTTCCGCTTCGTAGTCAACTTCATGATGGAGGAGGTCACGTATCTCTTCAAACCATGCATCGAGGGCGCGTGTTTGCGGTACGATATTACTGACTTTTAATAAACGCTTAAATAAAGCCAAGTCAGAATTGATGGCATCGGCCACACCGGGATATTGGATTTTTAACACCACTTGCTCGCCCGTTGCCAATACCGTTGCGCGATGAACTTGGGCGAGGGAAGCGGTACCAATAGGAACGGGATCAACTTCTAACTCATTTAACTTCGTGCCTAATAATTGGCGTAATGTGACCTCGATTTTTGGCCATGCTAAGGTGGCGGTATCGTCATTGAGTGTTTGCAGGGCGCGCGTGATTTCAGGCGGTAATATATGCTCGCCATAAATTGCCAGCATTTGGCCAATTTTTACCACCGAGCCCTTTAATTTACCCAGCTCTTCTGCCAGATAATGCGCCTGTTCTTCCATAAAAATTTGATTGCGCGCCGTACGTGCTTCTTTATTCAAAAACATACCAGACACACTATTACCTGCCCAACGACGACCGATATTTAAGGAAGTTTTTGCAATAGACATCCGACGCTCAAACCCTGAGGTCTTCAGGTTGTCGATGGATTGCTTATTATTAGACGGTTTATTATTAGAGGGTCTAGAGGTATCATTTGCCATAAATATAATCATTCATCCGGTTGCTATTGATGTGCGGGCGTAAACCGACAATACAAGGAGATGCGACGTACTGGTACAAAATTGTATCATATAATGGGTGGTAGATTGAGCTGCCTGCGCCTAGCATGAGCCGTTACTTTGTAAATTAACGTATGCTTATTAAAAGTACATCTATGAATTGCTATGTTACAGGCTACGACCGAGCATTAAAGCGCTCAAAATTATGCGCCACGATGATGACCTTTATTCTAACATTAAGCCGCCAAAGATAAATTTTAAAATACGCTCATAAAAAAATGAGCAAACGAAAAATCCGACCTAGCATTACACTAGGTCGGATTACCATAAAAACAATATAAGAAAAACGATATAAGTTTTAAATTGGCTTAACCTTATTAAACGTTTTCGCGCGCAATCGCATGGTGTCCGATATCACGGCGATAATGAGCGCCATCAAAACTAATCGCGCCTGTTACGGTCAATGCGGCTTGCTGTGCACCAGAAATGCTATCAGCCAATGCCGTCACGCACAATACACGCCCGCCATTGGTCACCACTTCTTTCTCATCATTATCATCACTATGCGTATCGTTATTAGAGAAAGCCGTACCAGCATGAAAAACTTTGACTGACTTTTGATTGTCATTATCTAACTCTGGCAAGCCGGTAATTACATCACCTTTAGATGAGGTTTCAGGATAGCCTTTTGAAGCAACGACAATACCGAGAGCAGGGCGCTTATCCCAATTGGCTGCGGTTGGTAATTTACCCTCTAGCCCTTGTGCGACCAAGTCAACCATCGATGATTGTAAACGCATCAAAATTGGCTGCGTTTCTGGGTCGCCAAAACGGCAGTTAAATTCAATTACATACGGGTCACCCGCATCATCAATCATCAGCCCAGCATATAAAAATCCAGTATAAGGGTGACCAGCGGCTTTCATTGCATCAACAACAGGTTGGATAACTTGCGCCATTACCTTATCGTGAACGTCTTGGGTGACGACTGGGGCAGGGGAGTAAGCGCCCATGCCACCAGTATTTGGTCCCGTATCGCCTTCAAACGCACGTTTATGGTCTTGGCTGGTTGCCATCGGCAAGATGTTGTTACCATCTACCATGCAAATAAAGCTGGCTTCTTCCCCTTGCAAGAATTGCTCGATAACCACACGGCTACCAGCATCGCCAAATTTATTGTCCGCAAGCATATCGTCAATTGCTTCGTGCGCCTGCTCGATGGTTTCGGCGACGATAACGCCTTTACCTGCAGCAAGGCCGTCGGCTTTGATCACAATCGGTGCGCCTTGCTCATCGATATAGGCTTTGGCAGCAGTAGCGTCCGTAAACCCTTGATAAGCTGCGGTTGGTATTTTGTTTTGTGCCATAAATTCTTTTGCAAAGGTTTTTGAGCCTTCAAGCTGCGCACAATAAGCGGTTGGCCCCCATGCTTTAATACCGGCTGCGCGGCAAGCATCAACGATACCGGTTACCAGCGGCGCTTCTGGACCGACAATCACCATATCAATGGCATTATTTTGGCAAAATTCGATGACAGCACTGTGTTCGTCAGCATCGGCTATATCTTCTAAGGTGACGTTTTGGCATTTGGGCTCAAGGGCGGTGCCAGCATTACCGGGAGCGACATAGATGTTTTGTACCTTGTCGTCTTTTGCACACTGCCATGCGAGTGCGTGTTCGCGACCACCTGAGCCAATCACCAAAATATTCATCATACGTCTGCCCTTAGCATCAAAATTCATTGTAAGTTGTTTGTGAGTTAGTTTTTTGGGAGTTAATAGCGAGCCAGCAAAATCTGCTGCAATATACTGCGGTATTCTAACAAAAAAACGCCATGATTGTCATGAGTATCCACCTGCCAGCAAGTTTTAGATGAGGTTAGGGTGTTATTGTCTTAATTACTAAATACTCTATCTTTAACTGTCTCATTATCAAAGGTTATCGACATCTTAGTGATTCATGAAATGATGTTGTACGCTTTTGCTAGACGCCGCAGTGCGTTACACTTTGATAGGTTGGCACTAGTAGATACCAATGATTGGTTATTGAAAAAACGAGAACGACAAACCTATAACAAAGGACAATGGATATGCCTCACAACTTAAATATCGCAAAAGAGCGGATAAGCCAGATAAGCGATATTGCCACCAGCTATGTACAAAAAGACAAATCGCTATTTGACCATTTTATTCATAGCTATTATCAGACGCTGCATCAAGAAGTGGCGAAAGATATCAGTAATATGGATTTGGCTGGTATGGCGCTGCATCATTTTACTTTGCTTAAAGCCTATGACGGCAGCCAGCCGCAGCTTGCTATTTTAAACCCCATCGCCGAAGAGCAGCATTTTCATAGCTCGCATACGGTTATCCAAATAGTCGCTTACGATAGACCATTTTTGGTCGATACCATTTTAATGAGCTTGGAAGCAGAAGGTATCGATGTCCATCGTACCTATAATATCATTATCGGGGTTGAGCGCGATGAAAGCGGCGATATCACTCATGTCGAAAGCGCCCATGAAAGTGACACATCAAAAATGTCTTTGATTCATTGCGAAATCGCTTATCAAAACAATGATGAGTTGGCAGCTCTAAAGCAGATGCTGCTGGCAAAAATTGATACCCTTGATATCGTCGTTGATGATTGGCAACAGATACGCGGCAAGCTGACCGATATAAAAGCGGAGCTGGCTGGTCAAAATCTACCCGAAGTGTATTATTCGCCGCAAGAAATTCAAGCGTTTTTGGATTGGGTATTAGACGAGCATTTTATCTTTTTAGGCTATCGCGAGTACCGCTTAGAAAATGATAACAATTTAGACTTATTTGCCATTGGTAATAGTGGGCTTGGCCTGTTGCGCGGCGGTAGTGAGGATACGCTCTCAAAAAGCTTTGATGAGTTGCCTCATAATCTAAAAAAATTATTAACCGAGCCACGCGTATTGATGTTGTCTAAATCAAGCCGTGTATCACCCGTTCATCGCCCGGTATACATGGATTTTTTAGGTATTCATAAGTTTGATGACCATGGCAAGCTGATTGGCGAATATCGCTTTATTGGTCTCTTTACCGCGCAAGCCTATCAGCTAAGCGTACAACAGATTCCGCTGCTGCGTGAAAAAGCCAATAAGATCATGGCGATGGCGGATTTGCCACGTGACGGTCATGCGTATCATAAAATGATGCATGTGATTAACTCTTTACCGCGTGATGATTTGTTTCAAGCCAGCGTTGAAGAGTTATATCCTATCGTCTCTGGTATTAGCCAATTGCAAGATAAAAAAAGTTTGCGCTTATTTAGCCGAGTCGATCATTATCAGCGCTTTGTATCCTGCTTGGTCTATATCCCGCGCGATAAATTCAATACCGAGCTGCGTATTAAAGTACAAAACGTCTTAAAAGACGCTTACGGCGGTACGTCATCTGGCTTTACCACGGAATTTAATGAATCAGAACACGCCCGCGTCCATGTGCATGTTCGAACTGTGCCAGGTCAAGTGAATGATGTGGATACGGCGGCGCTACAAGATAAGCTGTCGGCTCTTATGCAATCATGGCGCGATAATTATCAAAAAATGCTGCTCGATAATGTCGGCGAGCAGCAAGCAAATGCCTTAATGCGCCGCTTCTTAAGCTATATTCCAGCAGCCTATCAAGAACGCTTTGATGCGCGGACGGCGGTCGAAGATACCAAACGTCTGGCGAGTTTAAATGACGAGCAGCCAATGATTTGGCATTTATATAAGTCAACGGGCGGCGCCAGCAATCAGCTGCACCTAAAACTATATGGTCGCCAAAACCCTGTGATTCTCTCAAAAGTCTTGCCGGTACTAGAAAACTTTGGCGTATCGGTCATTTCTGCCCAAACCTATGAGTTCGATTTACCAGAGCAGCCGATTTGGATGCAAGAGTATGAGCTGGTATTGGAACATGTTGACACCATCGATATGCAAGTGGTACGCGCGCAGTTTGAAGATAGCCTTAAGCAAATATGGGCAGGGCGCGTTGAGAGTGATTCCTTTAATGAGCTGGTATTAACCACCAAACTCGATACGTACGATGTGGTGGTACTGCGTGCCTTATCGCGTTATATGATGCAAGCAAAAGCGCCGTTCTCTAGTGCTTATATTCAGCAAACCGTGGTAAAAAATAGTGCCATTAGCATTGCCTTAAGCGAGCTATTCGATGCGCGCATGAATCCTAAATACAGTGAAGAGGAGCGCGCCAGCAAAACCAGTCAAACTCGAGAGCAAATCAACAGCGCCTTGGCTGGTGTCAGTAGTTTAGATGAAGATCGTATCCTGCGTTGGTATTTAGATTTGATTAATGCCATGGTGCGTACCAACTTCTATCAAAGAGAAGCAGATGGTCAACGTAAAGACCGTTTATCGTTTAAGTTTTTGGCGGCAGATATTCCAAACTTACCCAAACCTAAGCCTATGTTTGAGATATTTGTTTATTCACCGCGCGTTGAAGCGGTGCATTTACGCGGCGGTAAAGTCGCTCGCGGCGGGCTGCGCTGGTCGGACCGTATGGAAGATTTCCGTACCGAAGTACTTGGTCTAGTCAAAGCGCAAATGGTCAAAAACGCGGTCATTGTCCCGGTTGGCTCCAAAGGCGGTTTTATCGTCAAGACCAAAACCATGGCTGATGGCCGTGAAGCTTTCCAAGCAGAGGGCATCGCCTGTTATCAAGCGTTCCTGCGCGGTATGCTGGATGTGACCGACAATATTGTCGATGGCAAAATTGTCCCGCCAGCCAATACGGTGCGTCACGACGAAGATGACCCGTACTTAGTCGTTGCTGCTGATAAAGGTACCGCTACCTTCTCAGATATCGCCAATGCCTTATCAAGCGAGTATAACTTTTGGCTCGATGATGCCTTTGCTTCAGGCGGCTCGGTCGGTTATGACCATAAAGCGATGGGTATCACCGCTCGCGGTGGTTGGGAATCGGTCAAACGCCACTTCCGTATGCGCGGTATGGACATTCAAAACCGTGATGATTTCACCGTTGTTGGTATTGGCGATATGAGTGGCGACGTTTTTGGTAACGGCATGCTCAGATCGACGCACACCAAGTTGGTCGCAGCCTTTAACCATCTACATATCTTTATCGATCCAAACCCAGATACCGCCGCGTCTTATACCGAGCGTGAGCGTTTATTTAATCTGCCGCGTTCAACGTGGGACGACTATGAAAAATCGCTCATTAGCCAAGGTGGTGGCGTGTTCTCACGTCAAGATAAAACCATTGTTATTAGCCCTGAGATGAAAGCATTATTTGAGATCAGTGAAGACAGCCTTGCGCCCAACGAGTTAATCAGTGCGCTGCTAAAATCGCCAGTTGATTTGATTTGGAATGGCGGTATCGGTACTTACGTGAAAAGTGCCAATGAAAGTCATGCCGATGTCGGTGATCGCGCCAATGATGCCGTACGCGTCAACGGTGGTGAGCTACGCACGGCAGTCGTCGGCGAAGGCGGTAACTTAGGCTTTACTCAGCAAGGGCGTATCGAATACGCACAAACGGGCGGGCGTATTTATACCGATGCCATTGACAACTCAGGCGGCGTCAACTGCTCGGATCATGAAGTCAATATTAAGATTTTACTGGGTAAAGTGGTTGAGCAAGGCGACATGACGCTCAAGCAGCGTAATGAGCTCTTAGAGTCTATGACCGATACGGTCGCTGAATTGGTACTGCGCCAAAACTATCTACAACCACAGGCGCTTGAGCTCAGCCATCTACGCGCGGCGGCAAATTTAAGTGACCATCAACGCTTTATTCAAATGTTAGAAAGTGAAGGTCGTCTTGATCGCGCCATTGAATATCTGCCATCGGATGAAGAAATCGCCAAACGCCAAAAAGCGGGCACAGGTCTCACCAATCCAGAGCTGGCAGTTGTGATGGCTTACGGCAAAATGTGGGTGTACGATAATTTGTTGGCGTCAGATTTGCCTGATGCGCCGTATTTCGTTAATGAGCTGCGCCAATACTTCCCTGATGAGCTGGCAGCAAACTTCTTTGATGAGATGAAAGAACATCGCTTGCACCGTGAAATCATCAGTACTTATTTAACCAATAGCATCGTCAACCGTTTGGGTATCGAAGCCTTATTCCGTTTATTTGAGGAAACGGGGCAAACGCTTGCTACGATTGCGCGCGGCTATGCAATTGCTCGTGATGTCTTCCATGTATCCAAAGCTTGGGAAAAACTTGAGTCACTAGACAACCAAGTCGATGCGACCTTGCTACTCGAGCTTGAGCTGCGTTTGCGTGATGCGCTTGAAAATGGCGTAGTGTGGTTTATCAATGCCTTTGGGCAGGACTTGCAAGTAGCCGATATGATCGAGCGCTTTGAAGACAGTGTCGAAAAATTAACCAAAGCAGGCGGTTTTATCGAGCAGCAGTTCTCAGAGTATTTGCAAGAAGACATCACAAGCTTAACGGAAAACGAGCTGTCTGCAGATGACGCGGCGATGTTCGCGATGTTGCCGTACCATGTCGATGCCCTAGATGCAGCGCTGTTGGCTGAGCAGTATGAACGCCCAGTCGATGAGATTGCCACCTTGTATTTTGAGGCCTATCACGTTTTACAGCTAGATTGGATGATGGACAATATCGCCACCTTACCGCAGCAAGACCACTGGGATCGCCGTGCGCGTCATGCCCTTGTCAACGAAGTTTCGCGCAGTCTGCGTATGCTGATGGATACTTTATTAAAGCAGCCTGATGCCAAACAAGCCTTTAATGACTGGAAATCGCGTCATGAAAGTCAGCTTGATTCCATCACCGCTGAGATGCAAAAAATTGATAGCAATGATGAAAGTGATATGAGTTTATCAACATTATCGGTATTGATGAGTGAGCTGAGTGGGCTGGTAAGTAAGTAATAAGCTAAAAAATAAGTCAGATAGCAAATTACAGAAAATCCAGATTATATGTTT
Source organism: Psychrobacter sp. UBA6291 (assembly GCF_002439405.1). Lineage (NCBI taxonomy): Bacteria > Pseudomonadati > Pseudomonadota > Gammaproteobacteria > Moraxellales > Moraxellaceae > Psychrobacter > Psychrobacter sp. UBA6291. Next base: position 23,423 of record NZ_DJUD01000041.1, read on the forward strand.
ATAGAAAAAAATCACCGTTATGAGTTAACGGTGATTTTTTGTTTTTCGATAATAAAAATAAAACTAAAAAGGCTAATTTAAGGTTATAAAGGTATTTAAACGGCGCATTTTGCCATCTTTTTCAACCCACACTTTCTCACCATCGTCACGATAACTAGCAAATTGTGGTTTTAGTATTACACTGCCTTTATTATTTATAATGCCAAACTTGCCCGCTTGCTTATAAATATAAAGCTGATGGTATAGCAGCTTTCTGATGGGGGCGTCTGATGCGAGGATTAACTTACCATTGGCATCGATAATCTGCGCGCTAACAATCTCGTCTTGGATATCTTCGCTCATGCCTGTAGCGGTGCTACCATCGATTAACGTACTACGCAAAAATAGCGGCGGCTTAGCAGAAGTATTAAACGCTTCGATATGTTGATGAGCGGCAAACGGAATGATAACGTCATTGTTTTGGTCAATGAGCGCGGTCTCGTCGTTTAAGCTTACTTGTAAATATAAAAGCTGACCTGTACAAGCATTTAACGGATGAATCGCCTCATACTTTGGCACGATTGCCCAGTAGCCTTTATCATCAAGCAGTCCTGTACGCCCTTGATCACTAGTCATTTTAAAATAATCTTGGTCATGATCAGAATCGTAGTGCGCATGCTCGATACGCGCCGCGGTGAGTGGAAAAATCCAGTCGCCATGACGATTAATAATACCTTGTCTGGTTGTCGCATCTGATGGTTTGACGCTGACAATAAAGCTGGTTGCGATATCCGGCTCGGTTTGAATAGCGTCATAGTCAAAAGGGACAATGATCTTGCCAGCAGCATTGATAACGCCGTATTTACCATCCTGCTTAGCAAGCACATAGCTGTCCATTACGATATAAGCATCGGACAAATTATCCATGACAACATGACCACTTAGGTCTTGCAGCTGCTGCGACCCGTCAGCTTGTTCGATCAACTTGCCAGCAAACGGCGTATTATTTTCAATACGCTCAAAGTAGCTACTGGGTAAAGTTCCGGCGCAATTAATCGTCGCCTGCGCAGACGTCAAACTTAAAGTAAAAGCAGTAATGGTAAATATAAAAGCAATAAGCAAACGCGCATTAATATAAATAATTTTAAATAGAGTATGCATAAATGTGCCACCTTAAAATTACTTTAGCCATTAACTGGCAATATGATAACAGCCTTGTCCAGTGATTTTACTAAAGCCACCTGAGAGCTTAGTGACTTGAATTTGGGTCAAAATACGCTCTTTTAGCGCCTGCACATGTGAGATGACGCCAATCAATTTGCCTTCTTGCTGTAAGCTGGTCAAGGTATCGAGGGCGATATCCAGTGATTCCTCATCAAGGGTGCCAAAGCCTTCGTCCAAAAATAACGAATCGACGCGAATATTATGACTGGCCATCTGCGACAGTCCGAGCGCTAATGCTAGGCTGATAATAAAGCCTTCACCGCCAGAGAGATTTTTAGTGCTGCGTCTCTCGCCACCTTGATAGTTGTCAATGACATTGAGCTCGAGCGGACTATTGTCGTCACGCGCCAGCAAATAGCGATCGCTCATTTTATGCAGCTGGGCATTGGCATGGGTCACCATGATATCAAAGGTCAGACCTTGGGCAAAGGTACGATACTTTTTGCCACTGCTTGAGCCTATCAGTTCATTGAGCTGTCGCCAGACTTGCAAGGTGTCTTTTTGATGAGCAATGGCTTGGCGCTGAGCCTGCTGGTTGCCTTTTTTCTCTTCATTGTCTTTGAGCTGTTGGCTCATTGCGCCGATTGCTTCAATCAAGCGCTGCAATTCATTTTGTGCCAATTGCTGCTGCTCAGCCAGCGACTCTCTATCTTCAGTGGTTAAAGGGTTGGCTTTTTTCTCCGCCAGTGCTTGCAAGGTTTGAGTCAATAGGGATTGCGCTTGCTTGAGCGTATCGTTGATTTGCTGCTGCTGCTCGGTTAAGTGATGACGCTCGGCAGCTGGCAGGCGCGCGCGCATGAATTCTGCTTCATCGCTAAAGTCAGAGCTGGCGAGCGCGGTTTTAAAAATATCTTCTTGCTTGGCAAGAGCAGTGCTAGCGGTCGTTAATTGCTCGGCAAGCAGCTGCTGCTGTCGTTGTAATTGTTTGAGAGTGAGCTCAGCACTATCTAACTGCCGCTGCGCTGCTGCTTTTTCGCTATTCGCCTGTTCAAGGACAGTGCGTAACCTTGCTTCTTCTGCATCAGGATTGATATTAATATTGCTATTATCATTATCAGTGTTTGGCACATTACCTGCAAAAATATTGTCTGCAAAAATATCGCGCCGCTCAACGGTTAATTGCGCCAGTGTCTTAGTTTTTGTATTAATTGCTTGCAGCAAATCATCAAGCTCAGTCTCTTCTTTATCTAACTGAGCTTGTTTAGTTTCGATTTGCACGGTCATGCTGCTAAGCGCAGTGATTAGGTTTTGTTGGGCATTTTTATAAGCAGTAAACTGCTGCTTTAGTTGCACTAAGCTACTACGCTGCTGACGCAGCGCATCAAGGTGAACCTCATAGTCAGCTTTATTTAGCATAACTTGCTGGTCAATACTCGCTAGCAGCGGCTGTAAAGCAGCAGGTTTGGTAACAGCATCTAGCTCATACTTGCCCACAAGATATTTATTTAATATCGCCAATATAGCGTCTTTGAGCTGCGTTAATTCGGCAAAATTCGTCGAGATTTTTTTCTCGATAGCATCCAAAGCCAGCGTGCTTATTTGACTATTGCTCTTAATCTCATGAATATCAGTGGCAAGCTGATACTGCTGCTTTTCAAACGTCTCAATGGTTTTATTCGTTTTAGCAAGCTCATCGCTTAGTGCTTCATGTTGTGTAAGCGTGTCTTTTAAAGACTGCTTGCGCTCGCTAAGTTGGTCTTTAATCGTCTCTAGCAATAACAAACCATCTTTTATTAAGCGCTCTTTTATCAGTGTGCAATCTGTTGAGTCGTCAGCTATTTGTTCACTCAACAAATCCATATCTATGCCAATTTGGCCAAGCTGAGTCATGCTTGCAGTCACGGCGTTAGAATAGGTTTTAGCCAAAAGCGGCTGTATTAAGTCATTGCTGTCCGCGCCCAGTTTTTTGATCTGCTCATAGAGTGGGGTTTTTTGCTCGTGCAACTGCTTAATCTGATTTTGTGTGGTGGCATATTCGATACGCTGCTTGGATAGGGTTTGTTCTAGCGCATTGATCGTCGTATCCAGCTCGCTTATTTGCTGCTGCATTTGAGTCACTTCGGCCGGCTCTTTGTTCAATACAGGATGATGCGCGCCGTAGGGATGCTCGCGCGCACCGCAAAGCGGGCAAGGATCGCCCTCTTTTAGTTGGGTAATATAACGCTCTAAACTGGCAACCTGTTGCCATGAATCGAGCAGCTTTTGCTTATCTTGACGTCGGTCTTTGGCGTCTGCCATAAGCGCTTCGTTGTCAGTAATGCTCGCCGCCAGTTTGGTCAAGGTATCATTAATGGTCGGCAGGGCAGTGTTTATCTTATTGATTTGGCTAGCAAGCGCTTCAATTTGCTGTGCCTTAGAGCTCACTTGCTCTATCTGGCTGTGCGTGTGCTCAATCTGCTCTTGCTCATCACGTATAGCAGCCAATGACTGCGTTTGGGTTAATGCTGCCTGCTGTTTTTGCAAAGTGGCTAGCGCTTCACGCGCTTTGGCAATCAAAGCGTTGGTCGCATCTTGCTGCTGCTGACATTGATCAAGATTGGTTTGATATTGGATAGATTGCTGATGATGAGCAATTTTTTCGTTTGCCAAAGCGGCATTATCTTGCAGCAGCGCTTTTAAGCGGCTGCCATGACTATCAAAATTTGCCGCATCGGTATCTATATCGTGCAAAGCGGCGGCGTCAATCAAATATTTTTCTATCGTTGCTAACTGGGCCTTGTCCTGATTGAATTGGACGGTATGATTTTCTATCTCTTGGCGTAAGCCTTGCGTATTGGTCGCTAGGCGTTGTTTTCTTTGCTGCTGATCGTCTAACACCTGCATTTGCTGGGCGATTGCCCCATCGAGCTTACGAGCGTGAGCAATTTTTGGTAACGTGATTTGCAGCTCGTCATAGGCGCTCTGCGTATCAGTGTCAGCTGCTTTTAGCGCATTCACCGCGTGCGCAAGGCGCTCTTGTTGCTGCGGCAACTGATGGTTTAGTGCCTGCTGATCATTTTGCAAGCGTTTAACGTCATTACGATTATGGGCAAGTTGACTGTATTGGCTGTCAATCTCCAAGGCTTTATTGGCGGCGTTAAGACGCTTAGCGTCAGGAGCGAAATCTGCCTGCGCTTGCTTGGCAACCGTAACCTCGTTTTGATGATTATCGACGTTCTTTTTTAATTCTGCCACCGTATCGAGCCAATTGATTTGCGCTTGCAGACGTTGATACTGTTGTTGCTGCTTGATTTGCGCGGTTTGATGCGAGGTTAATTTTTCCTTAATCAGCGCTTCTTCATCGGCGTCTAACAAAGTTAAACCCTCTAAGCCAAACTGTAGTTTATTTAAAATTTCTTCTTCCGCGCGTTTTTTTTCAAAAACATGGGTCGATATCGTCGCGTAGATATCTGTACCCGTGATTTTTTCTAAGATATCGGCGCGCTCATCGGCCTTAGCCTTTAAAAACGCGGAAAAACTGCCCTGCGCCAGTAAGATTGAACGCGTGAACTGCTGAAAATCCATTCGTGTCAGCTCAACAATTTTTTCTTTGGTGCGTGAGAGTTTGCTTTCTAGTATTTCATCGCCTTTAAGCTTGTCATCTTTGCTATCGGCATTACTGTCATCGTCAGTTTTGGGCGTTACCAAAGCAATCTCATGGGTGGCATCTTGCAAGTTACCATCCGCCTTGCCATAAGCGCGGCGCTGCCCCCAGCGGCAGCGATATTGCGTGCCATTTAAATCAATGACCACTTCCGCGAAACACTCTGCCGTTTGCCGCGTCATGACCTCGTTGCTACTTTTACTGATGTTATTGATCCGCGGCGTCTCACCATATAGCGCCAGACAAATCGCATCCAAAATCGTGGTCTTGCCAGCGCCAGTTTGCCCAGTAATGGCAAATATGCCTTCATTGATAAACGCGGAATCAGCGAAATCGATATGCCATTCGCCCTTTAAAGAGTTTAAGTTTTTGAGTCGCAGTTCGATTAGGCGCATGTGTCGGTCTTTGTCGTTTGAATGGATGGTTGTGCTTGGGCTTTGGAACTTATGTTTTGATGCCGCGCTCATTGCTCATTTATTCAGCTTGAACGTCATCATGGTAGATATTATGGAGTATCTGCTGATAGGCGCTGCGTAATGAGGCTTTTTGGGTATCGGCAATACCATTGATTTCTAAGCATTTATCAAACACATCAAGCTCATTTAAATCTTGTAAGGTTACAGAAGATTGCTGCTGATTGAGGACTTTATTGTAGGTGCGCGTATTTTTGATTTTTAACACTTCGCAAGTTAAACCCTCAATCATGGCATTCACTTCTTCACGCAGCTCATTGACGATTTCATAACCGTCATAAATCACTTCTAGCCAAATAGACTCTGAGGACTTTAATGATTTTATCGTAGCAGCGATGGTCGTCAAATCACCCGTTATCTGCGCCAATTTTTGAAAACAAGGAATCGGCAGCGAGATTACCTGCATTTGCCGTAACTCATCATGATGCAGTCGTTGGGAAGTTAAATCAGACGTTGTAAAAGTGGAATCAAGCTGCATCGCCTTTGACTGAGTAAAGGGTTCTTCATTGACGTTAATTGCGGCGCTTTCTTCTTGCTCAACAAAGCCAAATAAATCATCCATAAATTCAGGCGTTTGAATGACTGCTTTTTTCGCGACTTTTTCAACCTTACTTGTAGTATTGGCAGGCTGAAGAATAGTACTTTCATCAGATAAAGATTTTTCTACTTCGCCAAACTCTACCAACAACACTTGCTTTTGCTGTTTTGCTTCGCCAAAACCCATGGCGATAGGCGAGCCTGAATAGCGGATATGCTCACAGCCGCCGACGCGCTGCGGCACATGTAAATGCCCCAGTGCCACATAATCAAAGCCATCATCAAACATATCAGCGGAGATTTGACCGAGGGAGCCGACGTAGAGATCGCGCACGCCATCATCTTCTGTAGTCTTACTACCTGCGGCGAATAAATGCCCCGTCGCAATAATAGGAATATGGCGCTGATGAGCGTCGCTTAAATGCTCCTGCCTTGCTTTGGCAATGCTAGCTACTTCATCATAATGCGCTCGAATACCCTTGATAACATTGGTATCTTTGCTATCCGCTGACTCGCCAGCATGGCTACCACGCACATCGCGGTCGCGCAGATAGGGCACAGCGGCGATAATACAATGCGGTGTGCCATCAACCGCGTCTAAAACCAACACCTCATCATTTAAATCGTCACAAGCAGTACCGATGACATGGACATTTAGAAACTTTAAGACTTTACTTGGAGCATCTAAAAAAGTCGGGGAGTCGTGGTTGCCCGCGACGATGACTATATGCTCGCAGCACAATTTTGATACTTTACCTAAAAACTCATAATACAGCGCTTGGGCTCTGTTACTTGGCGTCATGGTATCAAAGATATCGCCAGCTACGATAAGTACGTCCACTTTATGCGCGCTAATGGTCTCTTGTAGCCAACTTAAAAAGGCTTCAAATTCCTCATAACGCATGCGCCCATAAAGTCTGCGTCCCAAATGCCAGTCGGAGGTATGAAGAATAGTAAGCGGTTTAATAGCAAATGCAGGCATAAGTGAACTTAATAATGGTTAGAAGACTGCGATTATTCTAGCAAGAATTGCTGTGGTTTGCTGTGCTTATAAACTTGTGATTGATTCACTGTGAAAAAGACGGAAAGACTTATTCAGCATTGATGAGTAAATTCAACTTTGGTCAGTAAAATGCTCATCAAATGCAAGAAAATGGGTATCGGTGATGTCATAAGAGTAAGAGTTAAAAAAGTCTAGCGGTCTATTATTAGTAGTTCCATTATAGCAGTCTGTTTTAAGTGGTCTGTTAATAGGTTTGAAGGGTAAAATAGCTGGTTCCCTTAGGGTATGCCCTAACAGAACCTATTGAAATAATTCATCTAATTTTACGACAGCATCATCATACTCTTTGCCTGGATCCAGAAATGCTGTTTTAAATGAATAGTAATCTGCTAAAAAATCCAATGAGCATCCACCTAAAGATTTTGCTTTTTCCATAAGCTTCATTCTAGAATCAAAAGGTATATACCATAAGTCATCTTCTAATAAGCACTTGACTAACATATCAACATCGAAGCATTCTTCTACTGCTTTATCAAATTTACTGAAAACATCTCTCCATGTCCCCATATCTGCATCTACTTTTGCTTCAGACATTTCCCTAATTTGTGTACTGATTCTACAGATATTCACTTATACCTCTACTTAAGTTCCAGAAAACAAATATTCAAATATATCTATAATATAGCTCAAAACACCCTAAACATAAGCCACGATAGAGAGATTGCAGAAGCTAACTTAATAGTTTTCAATCAATGACCTCATAGGCATTAAGATTATATCTAAAATCTGCTGTTCGATGCCTGTATAGCGCACCGATCACAGATAGAATATGTATGTTAGGTACACCACGAAGTACACTGCGACTATTTCAGTGAGCAAAATCTCTGATACCATTAGCCTACAGCCGAAGATTCAAGTCCTCACTAGGGTACCGAATTAGTTAAAGCACCTAATTGGTTCCTCGTAGGTATACCTTTAACAAACTATTATTATGTCAACGTCATAGAGGTTTTTGATGCTCTCTACAATCTCGATAGTCGCTTGACCTTAATCGCACTTAACCAATTACTAGTTGCTCCACATCATCAGCGGTCGCCAAATTAGTGACCATTGATAGCGCATGTGCTTGCTGGCTAGTAGGGGCTTTTGCCGCCGCTGTCTTGCCACCGCGCAACCAATTGTCATCGGTATCAGCAGCATTTTGGTTGTTTTGCTCATTGTCTACATGATACCAAGCTAAGTCATGATGTAGGGCGACCACATCTCCCATAATCAGCAGAGCAGGCGTGGGTAGCTGATTTTTTTCTTGCAATTCAACAATATTGGCAAGCGTACCAGTCAATACTTGCTGATTGGGCATACTGGCATTAGAGACAATGGCGATTGGGGTATCGCTACTACGTCCAGCATCAATTAAACCTGTCGTCAAACGTGCCAGTGAATGCAGCCCCATATAAAACACCACCGTCTCGTCGGTATTTAAAAAGCTTTTAAAGTTGCTGTTTGGCGTGCCAGCTTTCAAAAACCCCGTGACAAAACGTACCGACTGCGAGTGATCGCGGTGCGTCAAAGGAATACCTGCATAACTTGCAGCAGCATTAGCAGCAGTGATACCAGGCACGACTTGATAAGGGACGCCATGCGCACGCAAGCTTTCAATCTCTTCACCGCCGCGGCCAAAGATAAAGGGATCACCGCCTTTTAAACGCACCACACGGCGACCTTCTTTTGCACTATTGACAAGCAGCTCATTGATGCCAAGCTGAGCGACGGCATGGTTGCTACGTTTTTTACCGACAAATACTTTGTCAGCATCGCGGCGGCATAAATCCAATATTTGCGGTGATACTAACGCATCATAATAGACGATATCGGCTTGCTGCATGAGGCGCAGCGCTTTAAAGGTCAGCAGCTCTGGATCACCGGGGCCTGCACCGACGATATAAACTTCACCCATTGGATTTTTTACGGTGTGAGATCCTGTAGATGTATTATCTGCTGTACTTTTTTCATTGATAGCGGATGCAGTGTTATCTAAATCCGCTTGCAGTCGCGCCGCTGCTGCATCTTCATTACCAGCAAACATCAGCTGACTGACGTCACCTTCAAAAGCGCGCTCCCAAAACTGACGACGTCCTGTCAGCGTTGGGATTTTGGTTTTTACCTCATCCCGAAAGTCACCAGCCAGCTTGGCCAATTTGCCATAACCTTGCGGGATTAACGTCTCTAAACGTGCGCGCAGTAAACGTGCCAGCACCGGCGCTTTGCCATTGGATGAGATGCCAATCACAATTGGATTACGATCAACGATGGCTGGGAAAATAAAGTCGCATAAATGCGGCGTATCAACTACATTAACGGGAATATTCAGCTCGCTGGCATCAGCGTGAATCTGATGATTGAGCGCTTCATCATCGGTAGCGGCGATAATAACGCGTGCGCCAGTCATATAAGCTTTATTGTAGTTTTCATAAATCAGTTCGTGCTTGGCTTTGTCCTTAGTATGGCTGAGCAAAGCTTGTATTTCAGCACTGATAGTTGGTGCAAGAATCGTGATCGCAGCACCAGCGCGCCTGAGTAAGTCTGCTTTACGTAACGCGACATCACCGCCACCAACGATTAATACTTTGTGGTCTTCTAATTTAAAAAATAGCGGAAAGGTGTTCATAGCTTCACCAATGATTCAGTCAATAAAATATGTCATCATTATGCGGTATCACGCGCTGCGTCTCATGCAGTGAATTGGCATTAACATATTCGTTTTTGTCATGTTGCTGATGGTTTTTGCTAAGATGTGGAATAGCTGGGGAATAAAAACGTAGAAACGTGGCAGAAAAAAACCACAAGCTCACTTTTAAGCTTGTGGCTGATGTGGATTCTAAATCTTATATTTACATGGATAGAGTTTAACGTACTGCCAAAGTCTACTCAAACTCACTTAGCATCTTAGTAATACGCGCATCTTTTTGTTGCCAAATGTCCTCGAGCCAATCAAACATCATTTTTTTAGTGGCTTCATCACGGTCATAGCCACCATCCATAATGGCCGCAAATAACTCGTCCGGTATGGTTAAGCGCGTCACATCGACGCCCAAGCGACGGATATTACCTTTCCATAAATCATCATAGTCAGGCGCACCGTCGGGATAGACGATAGTCATGTCTAAAATCGAATCCAATTCATTGCCTAACGCATTAAGCGCCAATGACAACCCGCCAGCGCGTGGTTTTAATAAATGCTCATAAGGTGAGCCTTGCTTATCATGTTTTTCTTTCGTAAAGCGCGTGCCTTCTAAATAGTTTAATAGCGCAAAAGGTTTGTTTTTTAATTGACGACAGGCGCGCTTTGCTTCTTCGATATCCTTACCTTTGAGGGCAGGATTTTTGGCAATCGCTTCTTTAGAGTGGCGGCGCATCATTGGGAAGTCTAAGAAATAAAAGGCTTGACCGATAACGGGAATATAAATCAAATTAAACTTAGTGAAAAACCTTGTTAGAGGCAGGGTATCTTGGCTGATATATTGCACGATACTGGTATCGACCCACGACTGATGATTACTGACCAAGAGATACTGCTTATCTTCGCTTAGATCATCGGGCAGGTTGATGCGCCAGTCTTTATGAGGTAATGCGTGGTCGATAACGGCATTATTAGTATTAATCCAATACTTAGTAATTGCAATTAAGGCATTGTCGGTCAGTTTTGACCCAGTCAATACTTTCGCCGCGCCCATAGTCCAGACCGGTAGACCAACCAACGCACTATTGGCAGTGAGGACGCCAGTACCCGTCAAAAAAGAAGCAGCCTTGCCGACAGCTGGCAATTTATCATGCAGTTTTTCATAGAATGAATCGATTTTTTTTATTAAAGGCATATCAAATATCCGTATTGATGAGTGTGGCAAAGCCATTATCGAGCTTGATAGTAAAAAGGCGCACAAGTAGCTGCAACGACGGGCAACTTCGTCCATAGTTTAGCGTTAAAAGGTTGGCTTAACGTTTAATGTGATGTTGCGCCAGCTTTGAAGCCATAGAATACCTTAATGTTAGCCGATAAAACGTTAAGAAAACGTTATTTATGCAACTAAAAGGCTAGATATGTGCCAGTTATTAGCTGATTAAAAATGTCTAACATAGCCTAACATTCACAGTTAGGTGACTATGTTAATCTAACTCAGACGTTATCAGATAGGAAAAGTTTTATTTACAACATAAAAAACAAGGATGAACATGATGAAATTACAAGACAGGGTGGCCATTATATTTGGCGGTACCTCAGGACTGGGCGAAGCGACTGCAAAAGCGTATGCCGATGAAGGGGCAAAGGTCGTCGTCACGGGTCGCGATGAAGAAGACGGCAAACGCATTGTCAAAGACATAACCGATAAAGGTCAAGACGCTCTCTTTGTGCATGCCGATGTGACCAAAAAAGCAGAGATTCAAGCCGTGGTCGATAAAGCCTTAGAAGCTTATGATCAAATTGACATTTTATATAATGGTGCGGGCATCCATGACGCTTATGATAATGCCGTCGAGTTAGAAGAAGACTTATACGATAAATTGATGGCAATTAATGTCAAAGCGCCATATCTTGCCTCGAAAGCGGTGATTCCGCACTTTATCAAGCAAGGACGTGGAGTTATCATCAATGTTGGTTCACAAGCCACGCAAATGGCAGGCCCAGGTGGTTCCGTTTATGTAACCTCAAAGCATGCAGTGCTAGGATTTACCAAGCAGTTGGCATTTGATTTCGGTAGTCAAGGCGTCAAAGTGAATATTCTATCGCCAGGCTTTATCGAAACCCCAATGACCGATGGTATTGAGGATGAGCGTCTAAATCGTATACCAGCTAAGCGTGCTGGCAAGCCTGAAGAAATTGCAGCGCTCGCGGTATTTTTGGCGTCTGATGACTCAAACTATATGCATGGCTCGAACGTCTTTATGGATGGTGGTTGGATTCTCGGTCGTAAATAACGTTCTAAAAAGCTATAATCTTAAGCTATCTAAGTGTAAAAAGCCCTCTTAAATGATAAGAGGGCTTTTTAATTTCACAGGTTAAGAATAAAGCTTAAAGCTGCGTATGCAAACCACATTCACGGCTTTCTTCAACTTTGGTTGGATCAAAGTAATCAAACTCGTTAGGCAAGTTATGCTCTTCAAGATAGACGTCTAAATCCGCGTCTGTTTTTTCAAATAATGGTGCAACTTTTAACACGCCGTCTTTTGATAAACTCAGCACATCAAGACCTTGGCGAAATTCCGTTTGATCTTTACGAATGGCGTTAAACCAGACATCAGGTTTCAGCTCATCTAGCGCACGGCGAAATGGCTCAAGTTTTACTTGGTCCGTGAATTCATCATGCTGCGGATTATCAATGCCTGGGATACCGTTCATGGTTGCGTCACGATAGGCAGCCGTTTGCTTAGGAATGTAAGTGATGACGTTTAAATTCAAATCACGGATGACTTTATTGGCAAATTGATAGGTCGCATCAGTATTGTAGCCAGAATCTACCCACAATACCGTGATATCAGGGCGCTGTTTAGCAACCAAATGCAAAATCGCGGACTCATACGGGCGGAAATTGGTGGTGATAATGGGGTTTTTTGCTTGGCTAAGCGCCCATGCGACGATTTCTTCTGGTGATTTACCTTTTAATTCTTGGTTGGCTTGATCGATATCTAGATTTGGGTGTAATTGGCTCATGATGGATTCCTTAAGGGTAAAAAATATATAAATGATTGATAATAAGTAAGGTGGTGAATATGAATATTAAGCACCAGCAAACATCGGTAGGTCGGCGGAGTTACGACCGTCATAACTACTGGCAAGCGCATTAAATGCTTGACTGATATCAGAGATAGAGTGCAAATCATGCGCGCTTATCACAAAACTGTCGGCGCCTGCGCGTAGCAGATAGGCGATTTGATCGCGGCCAAACTTGCCAGCCATACGAATCTCGCCTCGATAGCCCATTTGGCGTAAGGTTTGGGCGTAACTAAAACCACGTCCGTCCGTGAAAGCGGGGACGTGAATCACAATCAAATCTTGCTGTAATAAAAACTCTGGAATACGCGTCAGCACCTCGGTATCGCTATCGGATGTCACCCAGACACCAGTACGGCTGATATGCTCGGCTAACAATTCACGTACTTGTAATAGTAGTCCGCCTGCAATATTGCCTTTAGCATCTAATAAATCAGCAAGCGGTAAAACGACTTCGAGTTTTTCTTGTTTTTGCAGTAGCTCTAGCAGTGATATATGAGTGAGTGCAATGCCGTCTGGTAGCTCATTGGTGCTAAGCGCAAGCCAAGTGTCAGTCTCACTGATATCGGTGCCATCGCTATTGAACACATGGTGATTAGCCATAGACCTTCTCCTTAAAAGGGGCAATACCAATACGGTCAACTAAGTCGCCAAAGCCTTCGACATCATTGTCATTACTGACGCGCTGCTCAAGGTAGACGTCGATTATCTTTTGTATCGTCGTTGCTACGGCATCGGTTGGTACAGCCTTGCCCAATATCTTACCGAGTTTGGCGTCGTTGCTAGAGTTACCGCCGAGGCTGATTTGATACCAGTATTCACCTTTTTTATCGACCCCAAGGATACCGATATCGCCGGTATGGTGATGGGCGCAGGCATTCATACAGCCAGACATATTGAGGCGAATCTCACCTAAGTCATAAAGGTAGTCAAGATCATTAAACTGTTTTTCGATTTGCTCAGCGATATTGTGGGTTGTGGCATTGGCAAGCGAGCAAAAATCCCAGCCTGGGCAGACGATCATATCGGTTAGAGTATTGATATTTGGACGGGCCAAATGTAGCGCCGCCAGCTGCTGCCATAGCTCGTACAAGCGATTGGTTTGTACATCGGCAAAGACCAGATTTTGCTGATAAGTACCGCGCAGCTCGCCAAAGCTATGTTCGTCAGCGAGGTCGGCGAGGGCGTCCATTTGCGACTCAGTAATATCACCTGACGGTACGTAGCGTCCGTCGACCAAGCCTGCTTTTAACGAAATGACCACCGCGCGGTAGCCTGCGATTTTATGCGCCACGGTATTTTGCTGATACCAATTGGCAAAGTCTTTATCAGCCTCTAGTTGCTGCTGCAAGTCCGACTGTACCTGTAGCGCATCAAAGCTGAGATAATCAGGCTCAGTAAAATAGCTGCTGGCCTTGTCAAAGTTGGCATCGGTCAAGGTCAACGGCCCATCTTTGATATTGGCTTCCCATTCGGCATCGACCAATTTGGCAAACGCAGGGCCGCCCATGCTATCGACCAATATCTTGATACGCGCTTTGAATTTATTGTCGCGGCGACCATGCAGATTATAGACACGCAAAATCGCATCTAAATAGCTGAGTAAATGCTGGCGCGGTAAAAATGTATTGATGGTTTTGCCAATCACTGGCGTACGCCCAAGACCGCCACCAACTATCACCTCAAAACCAAGCTCGCCTGCGTCATTTTTCTTTAAGTGTAGTCCAATATCATGGACTTGCGTCGCCGCGCGGTCTTTTGCCGTACCAATCACGGCAATTTTAAATTTACGCGGTAAAAAAGCAAATTCCGGATGAAAGGTTGACCATTGACGAATAATCTCACAATAAGGACGCGGATCGGCGATCTCTTCCTTATGAATACCCGCATAAGGGTCGGTGGTGGTATTACGAATACAGTTGCCCGAGGTTTGGATCGAGTGCATTTGTACCGATGCCAATTCTGCCAAAATATCTGGCACTTCTTCAAGTTTTGGCCAGTTCAACTGCATATTGGTACGGGTGGTAAAGTGGCCGTAACCTTTATCATATTTACGGGTAATCTCAGCCAATTTGCGTAATTGATAGGTTGCCAGCAAGCCATAAGGCACGGCGATACGTAGCATCGGTGCATAGCGCTGGATATATAGCCCATTTTGTAAACGCAGTGGTAAAAACTGCTCTTCTGGCAGCTCACCTGCCAAAAACCGCTCGGTTTGGTCGCGAAACTGGGCGACTCGTTCCTCTACCAAGGTTTGGTCAGCGTAATTATATTGATACATGACGTAATCTCAATTTTGTTTTTAACTTAAAAAGCCGCGACGAAAATGATCTGCGTGTGATCGCTTGTATTGCCAATCGCAAGGTCAACAATTCAGAGTCACATCATATAAGCTTAAATCTATAAACATAAATTCCTTTAAGACATATCCATATCCAAACACAGCATAAATTTTCATAACCAAAGTTAGGTAGCCTATGTTTATCAAATTTAAGCGCTCATTCTCCTGACCAACTATCTCTCAATTTCATTATTAAGGTTTTAAAAATGACATCTACCAATCCCAAGCTTTCCTCATCAAAACTTGTTCCGCCGCACGGCAGTAGCGAGCTAAAACCATTACTATTAAAAGGTGAGGCGCGCAAGCAAGCATTAAAGCTTGCCAGCACGTTGCCGACGATTACCTTAAGCTCTCGTGAGCGCGGCGATTTGATTATGCTTGGGATTGGTGGCTTTACCCCGTTAAATGGTTTTATGAATCAGGCAGATTGGCAAGGCGTCGTGGATAATATGCGCCTGCAAAGTGGCGACAATGTTGGCTTGTTTTGGCCGATTCCCATTACCTTATCAGCGCCTAAAGCGACTGCTGATAACTTAAACCAAGGTGATAAAGTCGCGTTAGTGGCGCAAGATGGTGAGGTTATGGGTATCTTGACGGTAGAAGAAACTTATACCATTGATAAAGCCCATGAGTGTCAGCAAGTCTTTACCACTACCGATAGCGAGCATCCGGGCGTACAGCAAGTACTTAACCAGGGTGAGGTAAACATCGCAGGTAGTGTTGAAGTACTAAGCGAAGGTGAGTTCCCAACCTTATACCCAGAGATTTATAAGACGCCTGCTGAAACTCGCGCTATTTTGGATGCCAAAGGCTGGAAAACGGTTGCCGCCTTCCAAACGCGTAATCCAATGCACCGCTCGCACGAATACCTTGCCAAGATTGCTATCGAGATTTGCGACGGCGTATTGATTCATTCACTACTCGGCGCGCTAAAACCGGGCGACATCCCAGCCGAAGTGCGTCAAGAAGCTATCAAGACCTTGATTGATAATTACTTTAGAGCAGACACTGTTATCCAAGCTGGGTATCCGCTCGATATGCGTTATGCTGGACCACGCGAGGCGCTACTACATGCGGTATTCCGCCAAAACTACGGCTGTAGTCATCTGATTGTTGGTCGTGACCATGCGGGCGTCGGTGATTATTATGGCGCGTTTGATGCGCAAACCATCTTTGAATATGTTGGTAAAGATGACTTGATTACCCAGCCGTTAAAAATTGGCTGGACATTTTGGTGTAATGCTTGTAATGCCATGGCTTCTGATAAAACCTGCCCGCATGAAGCATCTGAGCATGTCAAAGTATCAGGCACCAAGCTACGTAAAGCGCTATCAGAAGACCTCGATGTACCAGAGAACTTTAGCCGTCCTGAAGTGCTAGAAATTTTGCGTGACTACTACGCTGGTATCGCAAAAGAGGAGCGTGCTGAGGTGAAGTTGGTCGGTGCCTCTGCAGTATAAGAACCTTAATATTTAAAGAAGATAATGCGCAAGAAAAAAGGTGTCAGAGTAACTATCTGGCACCTTTTTTATCATCTCATTTTATTATCTAAAACAGGCAATTAAAACTATTAATTGAGCGCTAAATCACCCTCAAGCTTTTGATATTCGCCAATGAGTGAGGCTCCACCCGAACAAAAATAATTCAGCGCGTACTTATCTTGGCTATCAATGGTCAACGCATCATCTTTAAACTGGAAAAAGGCGGTACTGTCATTGACCTTAGTTTGAAAAATGACACCGTGCGCCTCGTCTTGTCCCATTAATGTCGCTTTACCATCGAAGTGACAAGTTGGTTTTTTCACATCACCACGCGCTCGTACCTTAATATCAATTTGCTCGCCATTGTCTGCGCCGTCAGCTCTTATCATCACACCCACCCAATCATAGCCTTGGGCACGCTTGGCATAACCGTCAGAGGCGTAATCGCCAACGACCGTCTGCACCGCTGGTGTGACAGCAGCGTTTGGTTGCTGAATCGTTTGGTTATTAACGCTTGGCGTTACGTTATTACAGCCACTTAAGGCCAATAAAGCGATAGAGGTCGTTAAAATACCTACAAAAAAGCGTGACTGACGGGCATGACGAGGTGGAGACTTGATCATTGCATTACCTTTAATAAAGGGGTTAGTAAACAGGAAATAAGTGAAAGCGGATGGGCTAAGTTTTATCAGTGCAGCGCCTGATATACAACAAGCTAAGGGATAATATCGACTCTATAGAGGCTCGTCTAGAGCCTAAGCAATACCGTAACTTACTCAAAAGTGTCTGCTTATCACAAAACTACAAAAATACCGAGGAAAGACAAGCACTTTAGAATAACTAATAAAATTACTTATGCCAAGTTAATCACTCGATAAGCGTATTTGTCACTAAGCAATTGTCTCACAGGCTGTTAGCATATTGCTCATTATCCATAGAACCGAATTTCGAAATGCAAGGTTTTTATCCCTATTATTAGAGAACAACGTTCCTATCGAGAGCAAATATGCAGCCAAATAAAAAGAGCGGCCAAAAAACATCTCACAAGCATATCAATGCGCGTGCTTCTTTCGCCATTCAACCTAAAAGCATCGGCAAAGTGCTCACCAATCGCTTTAGTTTTACCGTCAATCTTACCAGCAGTTTTGGTCTTGGTAGTGTGCTTGCAGCGGCGGTACTGATCACAGGCTGCAACCCTACCGAAGCCAACCAAAACGACGCCGCAAACGAGGCAAAAAATATTGATTTATTAAATGTGTCTTATGATGTCTCACGCGACTTTTATAAAGACTACAACCCGTTGTTTAATGCAAATTATCAGCAAAAACACCCAAGTATCAAGGTGAATATCAACCAATCGCACGGCGGCTCGAGCAAACAAGCGCTGTCGGTTGCCAATGGCTTGCAGGCAGACGTCGTTACTTTAAACCAAGAAAGCGATATGAACTTGCTGGTTGAAAAAGGCTTGGTGGCTAGCGATTGGCAACAGGCATTGCCAAACAATGCCGTGCCTTATACCAGTACCATGGTGCTTCTGGTTCGTGCGGGCAACCCAAAAGGCATCAAAGACTGGTCAGATTTGGCGCGTAACGATATTGCCGTAGTATTGCCAAATCCCAAGACCAGTGGCACGGCGCGATATGCCTTTTTGGGCGCTTATGGCTACGGCTTACATCATTTTAAAGAAAAGGTGCAAAGCCCTGCCAAAACCGATGCTTTTATCAAAAAACTACTGGCAAACGTCGTCACCTATGACAATGGCGCGCGCGCTGCCACCACGACCTTTACCCAGCGCGGTCTTGGTGATGTTTTAATCACCACCGAAAATGAAGCGCATCTGGCTGCTAAGCAGTTCGCGAAGGGAAAAGTCGATATCGTGTATCCAAGTTACTCGATTGTGATTGCCAACCCTGTGGCTGTGGTGAAAACCGTAACCGATAAAAAAGGCACCACCGCCGCGGCAAATGACTATTTAACAGGCCTATGGTCGACGCCCGCACAAGAGCTGATGGCACAGATGTATATGCGCCCTAGTAATGCCAAGGTCCTTGCCGCACACAGCAAGACCTTACCTGAAATTGCAACCTTTGAGCCTGTGGCGGTATTTGGTGATTGGGAAAGCATCATGGCGACGTTCTTTGTCGATGGCGGGCGTTTTGATCAGCTGGCGAGAGTGAAGTAGAGCTGGGTTTTGCATAGTTATAAGCAATATTCATTAGCGAATAATAAAAGTGTAAAGGCAATTTAAGAAATTTCTCGTTTAAGTGTTTGATAAGGCTATATTTTAATCATCATTACTTCATTATTCCATTTTGGCAATAACATACGCATATTCATCATTAAACATAATAAGCTGGCGCTGTTAGCATACTTGCATCATTTAATGAATATCATCTAACAGACACCTTTGAGGGATTTATGAAAGACGCAGCAGGCTATCAACAAAGAAGTAAAACACTTAACGTCTTGAGCATTGCAGGCGTTGCATTGACCTTGGGTCTTGCGGGCTGTAGCAATAACGAAAAGACAGAAACGACTGCTAATGCAGAAGGCACGCCAGCTGCCGCAGAAGGACAAAACATCGAACTGCTAAACGTCTCTTATGATGTGGCACGTGATTTTTATAAAGACTACAACCCATTATTCGTTGAGCACTATAAAAGCGAGAATCCTAACAGCAATATCTTAATCAAGCAATCGCACGGCGGCTCAAGTAAGCAAGCCCTGTCGGTGGCTAATGGTTTACAAGCCGATGTGGCGACCATGAACCAAGGCTCTGATATCGAATTACTTGAGGGAAAAGGCTTGGTTGAGGCTGATTGGGAAAGCAAATTCCCAGACAACGCCGTACCTTTCACCAGTACCATCGTATTTTTGGTGCGTAAAGACAATCCAAAAGGTATTAATGATTGGCAAGATTTGACCAAAGAAGGCGTTGAGATTGTCATGGCCAACCCAAAAGTCACGGGTAATGGTCGTTATGCCTTTTTAGGCGCTTATGGTTATGGTTTGCATGCCTTTAATAAAGATGAAACTAAGGCCAAAAACTACGTCAAAGACATGCTGAAAAACGTCAAAGTCTATGAGAATGGCGGACGTGCAGCGACGACGACGTTTGTTCAGCGCGGTATCGGTGATGTCTTGGTCACCTTTGAAAACGAAGCCAACTTGGCTGCCAAAGATTTTGGTGCAGGGCAAGTCGATATTGTTTATCCAAAATACTCTATCAAGTCTGAAAGCCCAGTCGCTGTTGTGAAAACCGTGACTGACAAAAAGGGCACCACCGATGCGGCAAAAGCCTATCTTGATTACTTATGGAGCGAGCCTGCACAGCAATTGGCAGCTAACTTATATCTTCGCCCAAGCGTGAAGAGTGTGCTTGATAAAAACAGCGATAAGTTGCCACCTATCGATACTTTCCGTCCAAACGATGCCTTTGGTACGTGGGATGAAATCATGAGCACTTACTTTAGCGATGGCGGCGTGTTCGATCAGTTAGCCATTAATGCACCAAAGTAAGCCGCTAGTACGCTGACTGATTGTGCTATTTAGAAATTTTCTTAAATAGCATTTAAACCGTCAGTTTTACCATAACGTCCAAGCACCTAAAGGACATGGCTACCCACGCTATGTCCTTTATCGCTTACACAGACCCATAATAAATACATTAAATACATCTGATAGCACGTGGTGCTTACAAGCAGAAAATAAGCGCCAGCAGTTAGGCAATAGGACATCACTATGAGTGCAACAACTTCTCCTGCCAGCAAACCCATCAAGAAAGGGTGGCTGACGCGCTTGCGTCAACGCAATGTGCTACCAGGGTTTGGGCTAAGCATGGGCATCACCGTCTTTAGCTTATCGTTACTGGTGGTGCTACCGTTTGCCATGATGGCCTATACCACGACACAAATGGGCTGGACGGGTTTTTGGGAAACCATTACTCAGCCGCAAGTCACTGCTGCTATCAAACTCAGTTTATGGATGTCGTTTTTGGCGATGCTAACCAACATGGTGTTTGGTACGCTGGTCGCTTGGGTGCTGGTGCGCTATGAATTTTGGGGTAAGTCGCTGATTAATGCCTTGGTTGATTTGCCATTTGCACTACCGACAGCGGTTACCGGTATCTCGCTTGCGACTCTTTATGCACCCAATGGTTTAATCGGCCAGTGGTTTGCCAAATTTGACATCCAAGTCGCCTTTACGCCACTCGGTATTTGGCTCGCTTTAGTGGTCGTCAGCTTTCCGTTTATCGTCCGTGCGGTGCAGCCAGTGCTTGCAGAATTGTCCGTTGAATTCGAAGAAGCGGCGGCGGTATTGGGTGCCAATCGTTTAACGACCTTTCGTAAGGTAATTTTGCCAGAGCTATTGCCGGCTTTACTGATGGGCGCGGGTATGATGTTTGCCCGTGCCACTGGCGAGTATGGCTCGGTGATTTTTATTGCTGGTAATATTCCGATGCAGTCTGAGATTTTACCTTTAATCATTATTAGTAAGCTTGAGCAGTTTGATGTGCAAGGCGCATCCGCTGTCGCACTTTTTATGCTACTGATTTCGTTTGTAATTTTATTGACCATTAACATCGTACAGTGGAAGCTGTCGCGCCGCGTAGGAGCCCGCTAATGCAAATTTCTAATAGCTACGACTACCAAAGCAATCCAGCGACCAAAGACACGCCGTGGATACGCCGTACTTTTATCGCTATTGCTGTGTTGTTTATGGTGGCGATGTTGGTGGTGCCACTTTTAGCAGTGTTCTATGAAGCCTTTAAAAACGGCTGGCAGTTGTATATCGCTTCCCTGGTTGACCCTGAAGCTTTGCAAGCAATTAAGCTAACCTTAATTACTGCCGCTATCGTGTTGCCGATTAATATGGTGATGGGTATTGCAATAGCTTGGCTTGTGACCCGTTATCAATTTAAAGGTAAACAGCTGGTAACCACCTTGCTTGATTTACCATTTTCGGTATCTCCGGTGGTGGCAGGTTTGATGTTTGTGCTGCTATTTGGTCTAAACTCTAGCATCGGTGGCTGGCTTGAGAGCATGGGCTTTCAGGTGATTTACGCCGTACCAGGGATTATTTTAGCGACTTTATTTGTGACCTTTCCGTTTGTAGCGCGTGAGCTCATACCCTTGATGCAGACCCAAGGCGATAGTGAAGAGCAAGCGGCATTAACCTTGGGCGCTAGCGGTTGGCAGACCTTTTGGCATGTGACACTGCCTAATATCAAGTGGGCGCTGCTGTATGGTTTGATTTTGACCAATGCGCGGGCGATGGGCGAGTTTGGCGCGGTAAGCGTGGTATCTGGCCATATCCGCGGCGAAACCAACACCATGCCACTATTGGTTGAGATTGCTTATAACGATTATAACTTTACCGCCGCCTTTGCCTTATCGAGCTTACTGGCTGCCTTGGCGCTGGTAACGCTATTGATACAACAAGTGATGACCAAGCTGCAAGAGCGCAAATTCGCCAAGTCTGAGCGTCTAGCAAGTGCGCCTGAATTGCCAGTGAGTGCCAACGCTCACAATGCTAACAACGCTGGCAATGCTAGCAATACGTCAAACACTAAAGGTGCTAAGAAAGCGTCAGATACGGATGCCACTTTAGCGAAAAGCACAGGCAATTTATAAGCGCTATTTTACAAATCTATCAGCAAGAAAGGCATCTGCTAAGCCAAAAATATAATAAGAGAACCCATTATGAGTATCCAGATTCGCAACGTTAATAAAAAATTCGGTAACTTTACCGCCTTAGATGATATCAATATCACCGTGCCAACAGGCAAGTTGACGACGTTGCTTGGTCCGTCAGGCTGCGGCAAAACCACCTTGCTGCGTATCATTGCAGGTTTAGAATACGCGGACTCTGGGCAGATATTATTTGATGAGCTCGATGTCACCAATACACCAGTGCAAAAGCGCCATATCGGCTTTATGTTTCAGCATTATGCGTTATTTCGCCATAAAAACATTGCCGACAATGTCGGCTTTGGCTTAACCTTGCTACCGAAGAATGAGCGCCCGAGTAAAGCGGATATCAATAAGCGCGTTGCTGAATTGCTAGACCTAGTACAGTTGCCGCAAGTTGCCAATGCTTATCCGCATCAATTATCAGGTGGTCAGCGTCAGCGTATCGCGCTGGCACGAGCCTTGGCAGTAAAGCCAAAACTATTATTACTCGATGAGCCGTTTGGCGCGCTAGATGCCAAAGTCCGTAAAGAGCTGCGCACTTGGCTAAAAAATATCCACCACGAGCTGGGTATTACCAGCATTATGGTAACCCATGACCAAGAAGAGGCGCGGGCGGTATCGGATGAGATTGTGGTGATGAATCAGGGCCGCGTCGAGCAAGTAGGGACGTCAGAGGAGCTGATTCACCAGCCAGCAAACGCCTTTGTCAGTGATTTTTTAGACCTAGTCTAATTTAGGCTTAAAGGCGTATTTATATTAAGGGCATATTTTAAAACAACGCTTAAAAAAGAAGCTTAAAAACAAAAAAGACCTATCAATGAGAGGTCTTTTTTTTGCGCTTAATTATTTGTCGTTAGACTTTCTCAATCTGCTTTTTTTGACATTAAGCAGGCTTTGGCATATTGATGTCTTTAGTTGATATCTGCTTATAGGTGATTTCTAAAATATCTTGGCACCATTCTGGCAAATCATCAGATACCTCGTACCACATCCACGTCCCATCACGAACACAGCTTAAAATGCCCAGTTTTTTCAAATGATTTAAGTGACGCGAGATGGTCGGCTGCGGCTGATCGAGTATTTCTACCAATTCACCAACACAGCGCGACTCTTTATTAAATAAGATTTGAAAAATCTTTAAGCGCGTTGGGTCAGACAAGACTTTAAATAACTCAAGCGGCTGTATCGTAGAATTATTATTAGACATAGAACAATTCCAATATAGATTTAGTTAATAGGGGGTCAATATAACAGCAGTTAACGGTAAAATCGATTAAAAAATGAGCAGGTTTACAGTTCGTCGCCATTTTACTACCTTTGGTACTTTGTGGTTACACCTAAGACTGTATTCAGTTACATGGATAAAGTTAGGGTAATATATCTTTTAGCTGTACCTGATATGACGGATAAATATACCAAATACTATTGTAAATGGTAATAATTATCGTTATTATAAAGCATAATTAGCTAGATATTCATAGTAGGAGCCGCACATGTACGTATGTATCTGTAACGACGTCAAAGACAAACAAATCAAAGCTGCCATTGCTTCAGGCATTGACACATTAGAGGGGTTAAAAGACACCCTTGATGTAGCGACGTGCTGTGGCTGCTGCGAACCTATGGTCAACGACTTTCTTGACGAACATCATGCCAAGCTTGATGCGTTGGCCTACGCAGTTTAAGAAACAGTTTAAGCATTTGCTTGTATCCACTTCTATTGCCAATCCGTTCAAATCCCGTTTCTGCTTTCCCTCTATCTGTAGTGTTTTAGCCGCCAATTCGCCTTTATCCGCGTTCAAATCATCTTTTTATGGTTATTTATGGTTAAAAGCCATCACCATGAAAGACGATAAGTAACTCAAAAGGCGAGTGCGGCTATCCTTTATCTCTGTTTGCCTTCATAAATCACCTATTAAGATTACTCGCTAAACGCTATCGGTGTAAGCGAGTTAATTATAATTCTCAATTAGCATCTTATTCTTAGTTCATATCGTTACAAGCGCTACGGCGTGCCTATGCTACTATATCTATCTAACTTTGTAAGACGTTTGATGGGTTTTAATCTTTACTGATTGGTTTACGAATGGTACTTTAACTATATTTATTATTGTGAATGTATTAGTAGCCAAATAAAAACATAGGAGTATGAGTCATGATAGGCAGCCAAAAGGTCATTGATTATTTAAATTTTTTATTAGGTGGCGAGCTTGCGGCTCGTGATCAGTACTTCATTCATTCTGAGATGTATGCAGAATGGCATTACGGTAAATTATACGACCGTATCCACCATGAGATGCAAGATGAAACGCAGCACGCGCAGGCGATTATCCGCCGTATCTTGATGTTAAGCGGTACGCCGAAGATGCGCGTCAATGAGATTAATATTGGCGCAACGGTACCTGAAATGCTGCAATTGGACCTAGACTTAGAATATCAAGTACAGCAGCATCTAAAAGACGGTATTGCGCTTTGTGAAGCAGAGCACGATTATGTGACGCGTGAGATGTTGGTTGAGCAGCTCAAAGACACCGAAGAAGATCATGCCCATTGGTTAGAGCAGCAGCTGCGCCTGATTGATATGGTTGGTCTGCCCAATTATTTACAAAGCCAGATGGCGGAAGTGTCTCCTGATATTGTTTAGTATTTTATATATTAAGCAGTTTTCACGAATATTAAATTGATAAACGAATAAGCAGGACAGGGAGAACAGCATGAAAGGGGATAAAGAAGTTATTCGCGCACTCAATCAAGTGCTCGGTCAGTCATTAATCGCCATCAATCAGTATTTTTTGCACGCCCGTATTGCCCGTCATTGGGGTTTAGAGGCATTAAACGAAAATTTCTATAAGCAATCTATTGCAGAGATGAAATGGTCGGATGACCTTATTGCGCGTATTTTATTGTTAGGCGGTCTGCCAAACCTGCAAGATTACGGCAAAATGTTCATCGCAGAAGATGTGCCTGAAATGATTGACTGCAACTTGCGCTTAGAAAAGCAGAAATTTTCTATCATAACTGATGCAATTACCTTGTGCGAGAGCAAGCATGACTATGTCTCGCGTCATTTATTGGTTATCCTAAAAGATGGCAATGAAGAGTATCAAGACTGGCTTGAAACCCAAGAGGACTTGATTAAAGACGTTGGCATTGAAAATTATATTCAGTCACAAATGGATGACGACCACACGCCTTAAAGTTATAAGAATTGCCGTTACTTGCCAGCGTATCCTAAGATAAGTTTTAGATTAACTGATTTTAGGTTACGCTGGCGTTTTTATATTTAATGCTTTTTTAATGTTTGTTACTTTTAGAGATAAGTATCTTTCAATACCAATAACTTAATATAAGCCACGACCGTCTTCAGGTTTGAGGCGTAAAAAGTATAAACCTGAAAGGATGGTTAAAATACCCAGTATCCAATAGGTGGTCTGAAAGGCGACCAAGGTATCAAGCTCGAAGCGTTCCCGCAGTAGATTCAAGACCGCCGCCCCAAAAGCGATGCCAAAGCTAATCGCCAATTGCTGATTGACCGCCATTAAGCTGTTACCGCTACTGGTCTGCGCGCCCTCTAAATCACCGATAGTAATGGTATTCATGGCACTAAACTGCATGGAATTACAGGCACCCATGACGGTCAAAATAGGGATAAACCAAATCCAATTTGCCGCATCATTAAACTGCGCTAAGACAATAATAAGCAGGCCTATCAAAAAGGTATTGACCACCAACACCTTGCGGTAGCTAAAACGCTGAATAATTTTACTGACCCAAGGCTTGATACCGATTGCACCAACGGCAATAGGTGCAAGCAGCCAACCCGCTTGCGACGGTGAGTATTCAAACACCACTTGTAGCAACAGCGGCAATAAAAAGGGCACGGCGCTGATGCCTAAACGGGTGAATAAGTTGCCAGTAATACCGATACGAAAAGTGCGAATATTAAATAAACTTAGTGGAAATAATGGCGCTGCACGGCGTTTGGCATGCCACACATACGCGCCTATCAAGATACTAGCGCCGAGTGCGAGTAGCAAACCGTAAAACCCACGCCCAGTCTGTGAGCCAAACTCGACCGCCAAAGTAAATCCGCAAGCGGCGGCAGCAAATAAAGCAAAACCCGTCCAGTCTAAACGCTTGGTGTCCTCAAACAAAGCAGGTACCAGCTTTTTACCCATGATAAAACCAAATATACCCATCGGGATATTGATGAGAAATATCCAATGCCAGCTGGTATATTGCACGATATAACCGCCCAATACTGGTCCAACTAGGGGCGCGATTAACGCGGGTATCACCGCAAAGTTCATCACGGTTAATAGCTTATTGCGCGGATAAGATTTGACCAATATGAGACGCGCCACAGGGGTCATCATCGCGCCGCCAATACCTTGGATGACGCGCGAACCAATCAATAAATTCAACGTTGGGGAGGCGGCACACAATAGTGAGCCGATACAAAAGATGATTACAGCATATAAAAACACCCGCCGCGTGCCATATTTATCAGCCAAAAAGCCGCTTATAGGAATAAAAATCGCCAAGGTTAGCGCATAGCTAATAACCGCCCACTGCATTTTTAATGGTGACTCGCCAAGGGCTTGCGCCATTTGCGGCAAAGAGGTGTTTAAGATGGTAGCATCTAAAATCTGCATAAATAGCGCCACCGCCAAGACATAGGGTAGGTATTTATCTTGCGTTGGGGTTAGGGTTACCATATTGTCATCACCATGTCTTTTGACCTCATCTTTTGACTTCTGTTGTTAAGCCTATCTCTAAAAAGCTGTTAAGTTGGGCTAGTATAAAAATAACCGCCTATGAGTTAAAGAGTAGCAAAGTAACGGTGTAAGCTCATTCATAAGAAGTGTGTTCTCAAACGCTTTGATACTCGTGCTCGTTACTTTTAAAAATGGGTTACAAGACAGGGCTTTAACTAAAGATTTGCTATAGTAGAATTATCATATAGGACGACGTGAGACTAATATAAATCTTTTGCCGCCTCAGTCTGGCTTTGGCTCTGTTTTATACAACAAAAAAATAGGAATTATTATGAGTAGTGACAATCATCAATCAAACAATGACGAAAATAATGACACTCAAAACAACCATACCAAAGCCTATACGCCGCCTAAAGTATGGAAAAACGACAGCGAAAATGGTGGTAAGTTCGCCAGTATCAATCGCCCAACAGCTGGCGCGCGCCATGAGCAAAAATTACCGGTCGGCGATGCACCTTTACAGCTGTATTCACTAAATACCCCGAATGGCGTCAAGGTAAATATCTTGTTAGAAGAGCTTGCCGAGCTGAATGTTAAAGGCGCTGAGTACGACGCCTACAAAATAGATATCTCTGCGGGCGATCAATTTGGCTCAGGGTTTGTCGCTATCAACCCCAATTCTAAAATCCCGGCGCTGGTTGATTATACTGATGCTTTAAATGATAAAAATGCTGGCGAGCCTATTGCGCTTTTTGAGTCGGGGGCTATTTTATTATATTTAGCGGAAAAGTTTGGCAAATTTATCCCGATGCAGCAAGGTAAAGCGCGCGCAGATTGTCTGTCTTGGCTGATGTGGCAGATGGGTAGTGCGCCGTTTTTAGGTGGCGGTTTTGGGCATTTCTACGCCTATGCGCCCGAACCGCTAGAGTATCCTATCAATCGCTATACGATGGAGACCAAACGCCAGCTTGATGTGCTAGATAAGCACCTCAAAGACCACGAGTATATGTGCGGTAATGATGAGGCGGACTATAATATCGCTGATATGATTATCTGGGCGTGGTACGGTCAGCTGGTGCTGGGCAAGCTTTATGATGCGGCAGAATTTTTACAAGTAGATGATTACAAAAACATCAAACGTTGGGCACAAAAAATCGCCGACCGTCCAGCGGTAAAACGCGCCGTAGATTTAGAATTAAAGCCTATTGTTTAAAGATTTAACTTTATCAGTTTATATTTAAATAGTCGTAGCAAAACATAAGTTTTCATAAAAAGGTTAATAAGCCATTGCTTGTTAACCTTTTGCTTTTTTAATATCCGTTATTCCAAATATATTTATCGGTATATCGCTCTTTGACTATACTTTCATCTTTACATAATGGTACATTAGCATAACAGATAGAAACATTAGTACGTTAAGATAGTAGCCACCGCCTTCTTGGGCAGGTGTTGATATTTCTTCTATTAATGAGTAATGACTATGAAGAATAATAAAACTCAGCCTATACTACTACCTCTATTCAACGAGATGGTTTTTCTACCTTTACCATTCACTCGTCAATCGCCAAGCGCATGTAGTCTGCTAACAGACAATGCTCCTAGCAAAAACAACCCGCATAGAAAAAACATTTTGATAAAAATAAAAAAGTTGCCTTTATTCATGACAAAAAAAATGATATTACCGTTATTTGCTGCCCTTAGCGCCGCTTTATTGAGTTCCGTGACGCAGGCTGCCACGCCTGTAAGCTTTAGTAATCAAGATTGGGAAGTCGCTTGCGACAATACGCGTACTTGCCGGCTGGCAGGTTACCAAGCGGAGAATAATAGCGATTTACCTGTGTCTTTACTATTGGTACGCCGCGCAGGAGCAAACGCTACCGTCGATGGCAAAGTAAAGCTTGGCGGCGCTAAAGAAAGCTCTGCTAAAGCGCTGATGCAGCTTGGTAATCGCCATCGTATCTCACTGTTTATTAATGATAGAGATTATGGAGAAACCAAGCCTTACTCAGTGGCCGCAGGTCATGCCGAGCTAACCTCAGCGCAGGTGAGCGCGCTGCTTGATGCCTTGACCAAATCAAGCAAAATTGAGCTAGTGATTCGCAATACGCGCTGGCAGTTATCGGATAAAGGGGCCAGTGC
Organism: Psychrobacter sp. UBA6291; assembly: GCF_002439405.1. NCBI lineage: Bacteria > Pseudomonadati > Pseudomonadota > Gammaproteobacteria > Moraxellales > Moraxellaceae > Psychrobacter > Psychrobacter sp. UBA6291. The sequence goes on from NZ_DJUD01000041.1 coordinate 52,361, forward strand.
AGTGATGCTCAAAGCCGACGAAGCTCAAGGCCGGGTAGGGACCTCAAGCGCTTTTATTAGCAATAACACCAGTAAATCTAATAGTGGCATCTTATCGCCGCAAGCCGCTCCTTCACTACGACTGGTCACTCCTAATCCTAACGCCCTCTCTAGTAGTAAGAAAAAATTTGCCATGCGCTCATCGCAGTTGGCAGAGATGATGAAAACCACTATGAAAGATGTCAACACTGAATGTCCAAACTTAGCGGATAAGACAGCGTGGCGCGTCAGCCGTTTAAACAGTAAGCAGCTGCTCGCCCAGCATGATTGTTGGACGGGCGCTTATAACACGGGTACGGGTGTTTGGGTATTCAATGACACTAAGCCTTATAAGCCGAGCTTGGTGACGACAAGCGCGACCGATTATGGCGATGGTAAAATAACCTCGGTGCAAAAAGGCCGCGGGCTTGGCGACTGTTTAGCCAAAAGTGAATGGGTATGGACAGGCAGAGCGTTTGAGAAAAGTCATGAAAGCACCACAGGTATGTGCCGGCTGATAGAGGCGGGCGGCGCTTGGCAATTGCCAACCTATGTGACGGAAGTGGAAATGTCGCGTTAATAGCGCGTATGTTAGAAATTATTGTATTAAAGATAAAAGCGTTGAAGCGGCTGTATTAAAGACTGGCGCAGCGGCTTTTTAGCCTAAATTGTTTGAGATATGACCTATTTTTACCATGAACAGAAAAATAGGTACTGTTTGCGCTAATGTTGTGCTATACTGCGTCGCCACGTTAGCATAGACTAGCGTGAATTATGAGATTGATAACATCGCCTGCGATTTTGGGTCTAGGATGACCATAAGTAATTGTTGCCGATGATTTTGTGTACTTAAATAACCTTTTCTATTAATAGTGAAAAATCCGTTATTTTTGACTCATATCTTATCTACTGACCGCTATATCGGTTAGATTGGTTGTTACCAGCCTTTATCTGCTTTGGACAAAGCATTGATAATGCGCTTTTAGCAAACAAGGATAAGACACTCGGCACTACCACCAAAATACGTCAGACAGCACGAACGCCTTTATAATATTGACAAGCTTTATGGCTTGGCTTTTGATTGTTAAGCCTTTTAAGGTGAGACAATAATTTTATAAATGCGGCGTGATGAACGGTTATCAGTGGTATGCATCAAGCTTGCTGAATTTACAGCAGCTTATACTTACCAAGGATTACTATGACTGACATCTTATCTGCTATCGCCGCTGAAAACGGCATCATCGACAGCACTGATACCCCAAACACCACTGCAACTGCTGATACCAATAATCAAGCGGCTACTACTGACGCTGCTGAAGAAAATAAAATCACTTTTAGCGACCTTGATATTGCCAAGCCGATTTTGACCGCGCTTGACCGCGTTGGCTATACCAACCCAACACCTATTCAAGAACAAGCCATTCCTTTTGCTCTAGCGGGTCGCGACTTATTATTGTCAGCGCAAACCGGTAGTGGTAAAACTGCGGCATTTGTTATCCCAGTACTTGACCGTTTAAGCCGTGCCACTAGCTTTGACAAATTAACCAAAGCCCTTATCTTAACGCCAACGCGTGAGCTTGCTCAACAAGTACATGACAGCGTTCGTACCTATTCAAAAGACATGCGCGGTCTGTTCTGTGTGCCATTAGTCGGCGGCGCACCGTACAACGGTCAGATTACTGCGCTAAGAAAAGGCGTTCAAGTGATTGTTGCGACGCCTGGTCGTTTACTTGACCATATCAAAGCCGGTCGCGTTGATTTATCAAACCTTGAAGTGTTGGTACTTGACGAAGCTGACCGTATGCTAGACATGGGTTTTGCTGATGATATCAACGATATCTTGAAAGCGGCACCTGATAATCGTCAAACGATTATGTGTTCAGCGACTTGGGATGGCCCTGTTGGCAAGATTGCGGCGAGCTTCACCAAAAATCCTGAGCGCGTTTCAATCAAAGTTGAATCGGCGCATATCGAAGAAAAAGTATACTACTGTGATGATTTTGATCACAAAAATCGTTTGCTTGATAAAGTTGTTTGTGACAAAGATATAGAACAAATCATTATCTTTGCAGCGACCAAACGTAGTACAGAAAAATTGGCCAAACAGCTGCAAGAAGCGGGTCATAAAGCCAGTTTCCTCCATGGCGATTTGCCGCAAAGCAAGCGTAACCGTATCGTACAAGACTTACGTAATGGCAAGGTTAAAATCCTAGTAGCGACCGACGTTGCTGCTCGCGGTCTAGACGTACCAGCGATTTCACACGTTATTAACTATGACTTGCCACGTCAAACCGAAGATTACGTCCACCGTATCGGTCGTTGTGGCCGTGCTGGTCGTACTGGTATTGCTATCAGCTTATGTAGCATGGATGATCGTCCACAGCTAAACGCTATCAATCGTTACTTAGATCGCAAAATGGAAGTCTGTGTTATCGAAGGTATGGAACCTAAGAAGACTTATGTACCGAGCGAAAACAAAGGTAATGGTCGTGGCCGTGGTCGTGGACGCTCTAACGGCGGCGGTAACGGTCAAGGCCGTGGTCGTTCAGCAGGCGGTTATGCAGGTCGTTCAAACGGCGGTAATGGTCAAGGCCGTGGTCGCTCAAGCGACAGCGCGCCGACTGGTCAACGCGCCAGCAATGACAGCGGTTATCAAGGCAAGCCAAGTGAGCGCTCAGGTGGCAAACCCTATCAAGGCAAACGCACAGGCGCGCCTAGCCGTGGTGACGGTACCAGCGCACCACGCGGCGATCGCGCTGCAACCGGTCGCGGTCGTCCAAGTGGCAGCCAAGGTCGCCCAGCGAATCGCTCTGACAGCCGTGGTCAAGGTCGTCCAACAGGCGGCAACCGTGGTAGAAACTCGTAATAACGTTATAATGAATGGTTAATAATGGCTTAAATAAATGTCATTATTAATCATATAGCGTCATATTAAAAAGCCAGATACTTGTTGTCTGGCTTTTTTGTGCGTCAAAATACTTGTATGTTTCACTAATAAAAAGTCAACAATGCTATATCGTTGCTTGCGCGTCTTTTTCGCCTTGTCTATACTGACAGGCTTTTAATCATCGTGTGCTGCGGAGCTGTCTGATGCCCGATATTTCTCATTTAGCCATTGGTAATCTGCCGTTAGCCTTTGGCATTATCATGGCCATTATTGGTTTGGTGTTTTATACCCAAGGGCTGCCTGGTAAGTTTTGGCGCCGCTTTTATGCCGTACTGCCGGGTATTGTATTGTGCTGCTTTATTCCTGCAACCCTAAATAGCTTGGGTGTCTTTGCTGATGGTATTGGTTCACAGATTTATGGCTTTACCGCCACCTATCTGTTGCCAGCCAGTTTGCTATTGATGACCTTGTCGATGGATGTGCCAAAAATATTAGGTTTAGGCTGGAAAGCCATTGCGATGTTTTTTGCGGCTAGTATTGCCATTGTTATTAGTGGGCCGATTAGCTTAGGTATTGCCAAATGGATATCACCTAATATGTTTACCGACGATACCTTATGGCGCGGGTTTTCAGCGGTCGCGGGTAGCTGGATTGGCGGGGCAGCAAACCAAGCGGCGATGAAAGAGCTGTTTGGCGTCAGTGATGATTTATTTGGCATGATGATTTTGGTCGATACCACCAATGCCTCATTATGGCTATTGGCGATTTTGGTCATGGCAAAGCACAGCGCAAAGATAGATAAGTTTTTACGGGCGGATAGCAGTAGTATTGATAAAGTGATTGCTGCGGTGGAAAGCTATGAGCGAGACCATGCGCGTCCTGCCACTATCAATGATTTGATGGTGATGTTTGGCTTGTGTTTTGCCATGGTCGGGGTGGCGCATTTCGCAGGCGGGCAGATAGCAGGCTTCTTTGCGCCTTATAGTTGGGCAGTACAATATAGCTTTGCCAGCTCGTTCTTTTGGATGGTGGTGATTATCACCTTAATAGGGGTGGTGTTTTCCTTTACCAAAATCCGCCGTCTTGACCATGTTGGCGCCTCCAAAATCGGGACGGTATTTATCTTTGTCTTAATCGCGGCTATCGGCATGCAAATCAATCTAGCGGGCATTGTCTCGCAGTGGCGCTTACTACTCATTGGTCTACTATGGATGAGTATTCACGTTGTGATTGTTTTTGCGGTTGCTAGAATGATTCGTGCGCCATTCTTCTTTTTGGCAGTTGGCTCGAATGCCAATACCGGCGGCGCGTCATCAGCACCGATTGTCGCTACAGCATTTCATCCGTCACTGGCGCCAGTCGGGGTATTTTTGGGTATTTTAGGCTATGCCGTGGGTACTTTTGGTGGTTATATCAGTACGCAAATGATGCGGCTGGTGGTGGGGTGATAGCACTTAACTAAATGCTGGCGTGTTTGGATTGTGGGCGCATCTGCTTAGCCAAAATATCGCCTCTAAGGTGATGCCATTTGCCTTACTGGTGCCCGTGTTTGGGATGGCGACTTCAGTGTTGTTTACAGGAGAGGTGGTCACATGGTGGAAGATGCTAGCGATGGTGCTTATCTTATCTGGGCTGGTATTGGCTAATATAAAGATAGGACTATGGAGAAAGGCGGTTCGTACCTAGTATTGAATAACGTATACAATTGAAGTTAGTAAGAATAGACAAAAAGAGCAGTGCCGCACATATGAGGTATTGCTCTTTTTTTATGCTAAACGCTTTATATCGCACTATGATAACCGTAAAAACAGGCTGCTTATCGTTACATCTGTACACTCACAGTCAAAAACTCTGCACACACAGTCCATCTATTTGACCAAAACCTCGCTATAGTGAAAAAGCTTGATCATTAGGATAGATGATAAGCCAGATAAAGCGCGCGCTGAAGGATAAGGATAAATGGTCATATAGACCGGTATATTCTTTTATTTCGCCTATATAAACGCGCTGTTTCCGACCCAAATTTCTCGACAAGGAGTCTTTCATGAGCAACGCTCACCCTTCTATAGATCCCATTACCTTGTCTGTCGTACGTGGCGCCCTAGAAACGGCGCAGCGTGAGATGACAACCACCTTAGAAAAAACCGCCCGTTCGAGTGTCTTTAACTTAGCTCATGACTATAGTAATGCGCTGTTTGATCATCTGCCTGAGATGATTTTGCAAGGGCAAGACATTCCCATTCATTTAGGCTCACTGATGCCCGCCATGAAAGCCGTCGCCGAATATTATGGTGATGACATTCATGAAGGCGATGTGATTTATCATAACGATCCTGTGATGATGGGCAGCCATATCCTAGATTGCTGTATGTATAAGCCGGTGTTTTATAAAGGTGAGCTGGTCTTTTGGACGGTCTGTAAAGGTCATGTCACTGATATCGGTGGCCCTGTGCCAGCCGGCTATAACCCTGATGCCAAAGAGATATATGCCGAAGGCTTACGCATTCCGCCCATTAAGCTGTGGGAAAAAGGCGTCAAACGCCATGATGTCATTAATTTGCTGCACAGCAATATGCGCTCACGCCGTAATCAAGAAGGCGATCTCAATGCCCAGTACGGCGCGTGTGCCGTCGGTGAGCGTAATATGATTGCGCTGCTAGACAAATATGGCATTGAGACGGTACGTGGAGCGATTGAAGAGCTAAAGAGCATGGCTGACCATCATATGCGCTCGTTAATCTCGTCTATCCCAGATGGCGATTATCATGGCGAGGCGGTATTAGAAGACTCAGGTCATGGCTTGGGTGATATGACCATCAGCGCCGACATTGTCATCAAAGACAGTGATGTACATATTAAAATCACCAGTCCGCCGCAAGTCCCTTATTTTATCAACTCTTATGCTGGTAACTCGATGTCAGGAGTATTGCTTGGGCTAATGATGTTTGCCCAAGTAGAGCCGCCGTATAACGAAGGCTTATACCGCTGTGTGACCGTTGATTTGGGTGAGCATGGCACTTTATGTAATGCCAAAGAACCGGCGCCGCACGTCAACTGTACGACCACGCCGATGGAAACCTTAACCGATGCGGTACGTATGGCATTTGAAGCAGCGGCACCTGAGCGTGTTACCGCCTCTTGGGGGCATTCTTCAGGGATTAATATCGCTGGGATTGACCCAAAAACTGGCGAGCAATACGTCACCATGATTTTGGCGGCTATTATTTCAGGCGCAGGTGCTACACAACAAATGGATGGCTGGCATGCTTGTGGACCATTAAGCTGCTTTGGGGCGTTAAGCTCGGGAGATATTGAGCTGTTAGAGTACCAGTATCCTATCTTAATTCATAAGTATGGCTTGGCAGAAGGCAGTGGCGGCGTAGGCGAGTACCGCGGCGGCTGTGGTACGGTTTGGGAAGTTGAGCCATTAGACCATACGATGACGGTTATTGCCTTTGGCGAAGGTCGTCAGCATCCTACTATGGGCGCTGGCGGCGCGGAACAAATCTCACCTGAGCTCAAAGTTGGGCGTCTAGAGATACTACATAAAGACGGGCAAACGGACTTATATAGAAAAAACACCGTTACGGAAATCACGCCGGGTGAACGCGCGCGCAATATCAATCCGGGTGGCGGCGGCTACGGCAGCTCATTTGATCGCGATATTCAAGCGGTCATCAAGGATGTAAAAGAAAGGATTATCTCAATTGCTGCGGCAAAGATTGAATACGGTGTGGTGATTGACCCAGAAACTTTGACGCTAAATGAAGCTGAGACTGAGTACTTACGCCGCCAGATAACCGCATAAAACACACATTGAACTTTCATGATTGAGTTAAGGATGACTTATGAACAACGATTTTCGTATTGGCGTTGATGCTGGCGGGACTTTTACAGATTTTGTCTTGGCAGAAAAAACCGGTGATATTCATCTGTTTAAAGCACCATCAACCCCAGAGGATGGCACCCTAGCCATTGCCAATGGTCTACAGCAAATTGCCAACAAATTTAACCGTCCTATCGAGGACATCATTCAAACCTGTGACTTGTGTATTAATGGTACGACCGTCGCCCTAAATGCGCTGATTCAGATGACAGGTGTGAAAGTAGGCTTGCTATGTACCAAAGGACATGAAGACAGTATCGAGATACGCTTAGGGCACAAAGAAGAAGGGCACCGCTACGATGCCAGTTACCCGCCAGCGCCTTTGGCATTGATAACATTATCACCGTCGACATGGGCGGTACGTCTTTTGACATCACTATGGCCAAATCTGGCCGAACCAGCCTAAACCGTGATATTGATTTCCTACGCAATCGTATTGGCGTGCCGATGATTCATGTTGAAACGCTGGGCGCAGGCGGCGGCTCTATTGGTCATGTGAATAATTTTGGTATGTTAGAGGTAGGGCCGCAAAGTGCTGGCGCGACCCCAGGTCCTGCGTCTTATGGTAAAGGTGGTGAGTTGCCGACGGTGACTGATGCCAATCTGGTGTTAGGTTACCTTGAGCCCGATGCCGTGCTAGGCGGCTGCGTGACTTTGGATAAAGACAAAGCGCTGCAAGCGGTACAAAAACATATCGCCGATCCATTAAAGATTGACTTGGCGCATGCCGCCTTTGGTATCAGTGCTATTGTTAATCAAAACATGGCAAATGGGATTCGCCGTATTACTATTGAAAAAGGCTATGACCCTCGCGACTTTGCATTAATCTGTGCCGGTGGCGCAGGTGGTATGCATATTGTTGATTTGGCCGAAGAGATGGGGATTGGTACTATTTTGATACCAAAGATTGCCTCTTGTCTTTGCGCCTTTGGTCAAATCATCTCTGATATTAAATATAACTATCTGGCCACGCAGATGATGATTATTGCGCCAGATTCAGAGCTACAGTCGCTTAATGCTACCTTACACGAGCTAGAAAGCCTAGGCGTACAAAAGCTGTTAGAAGATGGCTTTGCAGAAGATGATATCATCATCGAGCGTACCATGGAGATGCGCTACGTCGGGCAGGTGCATGAGTGTAATGTGCTGATACCCAATGGCAAGCTTGATGTCGATAGCGTGCAAACGATTTTGGAAGCCTTCCATCACCGTCATAAAGAGCTTTATACTTATGATGAGCGTGACAACAAGGTCGAGCTGGTCAATATCGAAGTCGCTGTCATCGGTAAAATCAGTAAGCCCAAGCTACCAGAGCTTGCTAAGCAACAAGGTGATGTCAGTCAAGCGCAAGTAGGTAGCCGTGAGATGATCATGGATCAAGAATACGAATGGATTGATACGCCTATCTATAATGGTGAAGAGTTTGGGGCAGGGGCAATAGTTGCATGGCCGGCGCTTATTCAAGAACCAACCACCACGATTGTGATTAAAAAAGGCTGGCAAGCAGAATTGCATGAGACGGGCACTTATAAGCTGACCAAAGCCGCTTAGCTTGCTGTTTTTATCGTTATCGCTTTCTAGTTTTCCCATCAGGCATTAACCTCATTTAATGCCTGATTTTATTTTTGATATCGTATTTAGTACGCATCATATTTAGAAATCCAGTCGTCATACAGGTATGATATAAAGGAGAACGACATTTTATTAGCTGGCATGATACCTAAATGCCTATCAATTTTGTGATAGCTATTTTTACACACAGAGTATTCAAGGATGAATGCAAAATTAACCCCTTCCTTATGGTTACCTTCAACGCCTCCTATAAGCACGGCACAAACATTAGACGCGTTTGATTGGAAGCGCACCATCAATGACACCTATTTTGATCTCAATGTCAGCTTTCGCCAGCCAAGTCAGTTTTCTGGTTACTTGCAACACGCCAAGCTTTTAGATATCGGCGTGTCTCATTATCATGCCAATACCGTATATTATAAACGCAGCTTAGCGAGCCATCAGTCTAGTCACCACGGCAATAGTAATAACCGTAGCGACGACAGTATTTTAATCACCTTTCCTGTGACCGGTAGCGTCCGTTTTGCGCAAAAAAACCGCCAATTAACCTCAAGCCCGGGTCAGTTTTTTATTGAATTATCAAACTTACCTTATGAGTTTTATCATCTGCAAGAAGTATCGTTATATGTAATTAAGGTGCCATTAGCGCTATTAACCCCGCAAATGGGTACCATAGAGCGGCAGTTTGCCCGCAGTTTGTCTATTGATGAAGGGGCTGGCAGGCTGCTGGTTTTTCAAATTAGACAGATATTAGAGCTAATTCAGCAGCATAGATTGGCGGCTTTAGAGGTTAAAATCCTAGAGCAGCAGCTGCTTAATCTTATTGTATTGACATTGAGCGCCCCAAAAGAGGTGATGATGAGTAGCAGCTCGTCCATACAGTCGGTGCACCTAAAGCGCATCGAGCATTACGTCTATTTGCATGCCCTATAGTTTTTCGGAATGGGTAAAAGAGCTACGTTTAAAGCAGGCCAATCATATTTTAAAAACCAAAAGCTATATAACCATCGATGAAGTGGCGCATAAAGTCGGTTACGGCGACCAAGGTTACTTTGCTCGTATTTATAAGCAGCATTTCGGTTATACGCCGCGAGATACTCCAGGCACAGGCACAGAATAGTCATTGTTATGTACTCTGTCATGCAGTCGCTGTATGATTTGCCTATTAAGAATAATAACCACAGCGCAAGCATTTATATTGGGATTAGGATTGGGGGAGAGCTGAGATGATTAACGTTATGAATGATGACGTGGCAAAAGTAGAGATATATGAAAGCGCTGATGGAAAAGCACAGGTAGACGTTCGCTTCGAGCAAGAGACTGTCTGGCTCACGCAAGCACAAATGTCCGAGCTGTTTGGTCGTGACCAATCGGTGATTTCTCGTCACATTGCTAATGCCATAAAAGAGGAAGAAATCGCTGAAAAAAGCAATATGCAAAAAATGCATATTGCAAATTCTGATCGTCCTGTGACGTTTTATGACTTAGATGTCGTCATTTCAGTAGGTTATCGCATCAAATCTCCCCAAGGTGTGCAGTTTAGACGCTGGGCAACGCAGCGCTTACGTGAATACTTGGTCCAAGGCTACACGCTCAATCAAGAGCGCTTTGATAAAAATTCAAGCGAGCTACAACAAGCGTTAAATTTAATTCGAAAAACCGCGCAAAGTCCCGAGCTGAAAACCGATGAAGGTCGCGGCTTGGTTGAGATTATCAGCCGTTATACACAGACATTCTTATGGTTACAGCGCTATGATGAAGGCTTGCTTGACGATCCCGCAGGGCAAGAGGGCGGTATCTTACCCAGTCCAACTGAGGCAATGGCAGCGCTGACGGATTTGAAAGCACAGCTGATAGATAGAGGTGAGGCGACTGAGCTATTTGCCAAGCCTCGCGGTGATGGCTTGGACAGTGTGCTGGGTAATTTAGAGCAGACGGTGTTTGGCGCGCCTGCATACCCGACCATCGAGAGTAAAGCGGCGCATCTGCTGTACTTTATGGTCAAAAACCATCCTTTTACCGATGGCAATAAACGCAGCGGCGCTTTTTTGTTTGTAGATTTTCTGCATCGCAATAATCGACTGCTCAATGATAAAGGTGACATGGTCATCAATAACACCGGGCTTGCCGCATTAACCTTGTTGGTTGCCGAGTCTGACCCCAACCAAAAAGAAACCTTGATTAAATTAATTATGAACATGCTGTCCTTAGAGTCTTGATAAATAGGCTTATTGTCAGCACCATTTAACCCATTAAAAATACATAACGCCAATAATAAAAAGCACAGTCTAAAGACGAAATTAAAGGAAATTCACTATGTTTAGCATGATAAAAGACTGGCGCGAGCAGCGCATATTGGACAACAGCGCGTTTACCCGTGGTGACTGGCTGCAAGCGGCTAAGCGTATTGTGATACTTGATAGGCTAGACGAGGATGAGCTAATACGTCTGTTTGAGCTGGCGACGTTATTTTTGTCGGATAAGTCGATTACTGGCGCACAAGGTTTCGAGATTACCGACGCGGTCAAGCAATCTATCGCCTTACAAGCTTGCCTGCCTATTTTAAACCTAAACCTTGAGTGGTACGCTGGCTGGTCAGCCATTATTATTTATCCGGGTTCTTATAAAAGCGAAACCACCACTGTCGATGAATTGGGGGTTGTCCATGAGGGCAGTCAGCACCGTAGCGGCGAAGCATGGCTGCGTGGTCCTGTTATTCTGTCGTGGAAGGATGCCAAACACTCAGGCGAGCGCGATGGTCATAACGTCGTCATTCATGAGTTTGTGCATAAGCTTGATATGCTAAATGGTCGTGCCAATGGCTTTCCGCCGCTGCAACCGGATATGGATCCGGCGCGCTGGACTGAAATTATGACGCGAGATTTTGAGGATTTTCAAAGCCATCATAAATCAGGTCTCGACCGTTATGGCGCGACCAATCCTGCGGAGTTTTTTGCAGTACTGAGTGAGGTGTTTTTTGAAACGCCGCAAAAGCTGATTGAGGCTTATCCTGATATTTACGACATAATGGTGAAGTTTTTTCGCCAAACGCCGCTCTAATCAAAAGTGAATATATAGCAATAAAAGCAAATAAAAAGGGCAGTGTATTGATTTAATCACACTGCCCGTTATTGATTTTTACGACTGTAAGCAATTGTTTTTATAGATAAGAATTGCTTAAACCGTCCATTGTTCATTGACGATAGCGACCAAATAGCGCTTGCCTTGGTACTCATCAAACACTAAGCGTAGGATACGCCAATCCATACCAGAGTATTGCTCTGAGCCTTTATGGTAAAACTCAACAAACTCAGAATTGGGATAAATTTCTTTTAAATTATTAATCATATTGCCGCTGTGCTTAAACTCGTTAACGCTGATACTGGCATTGTTATAGGTATCGCCATCGACCCATGTTTCCAAGTATTCTGGGAGCGGAATCACTAACGGCTCACCAGACCCATCACGTTCACCCCAAGTAAAGCGGATTTTGGCTTGTTGTAAGTACTGCGCGAATTGTTCACGGCTAAAGACTTTATCAGTCTCAGGGCGCACATAGGCATACATGGAAAAACGCACGCCGCGCGTCGGATGAATGTCGTTGGTAATGCGCGCAAAGTCGTTGTTCGCTAGGGCTCGCTGGATACGTAAAGCTTGCTGCTTAAGCGTTTGCTGGCTCATATCGGAGACAACGGGTGCTGAGGTGTTGCCATTTTGTTGGCTGGGTATTTTGACGCTAGACTCAGCGGAAGATGAGCAGCCAGTCGCGAAAAGTATGGAAGCAAAGCACGCAGCAGTGGTTAATTTATACAAACCTGACTGAAAAATATTAAAACGAGATGATGCCTTCATAAAAATATCCTTATCGTAGCTTATTAAAATTAGAATAGCTTGAAACCTAGGTCATTACTGGTTTACATCGGTGTTCGCTTATCAGTAGCGATTATTTATCAATAGTACTCATAGCTGCCTAAAGTTGATAATGTTGCTGTGTAAACGGGGTTTTGGTTTAAAAGCTTAATTGACATAATAATAGCGTAAAATGATAGTTTATATTCTTTTTTATGAATATTATACATCATAAGTCGTAGCCGATGGAGAGCGCCATGCAGAAAACCATATTTTCTATCATGATGTTAATCATAGGGTTTTTTGCCATGTCTGCGACCGCCAATCTAACAGAAGCCTTGCAGACGACGTTTGCCATGAAAGTCACGACCATCGCAGATATGTACCAACAAGATATCGATAATCAGGGTCAGGATTATCCAGTGGTTTTGCACCAATATGGCAGCCCAGAGCTAAAAGCGGCCATGCAGCTTGAGCGGGATTATTTTGATAGAAAGCAAATGTCTTGTCATATTGGTTATGATGTTTTATGGAGTTCGCAAGATCCTGATTATGAGCAAGATAAGCAATTTGCAGTGACCGAGCAAGGATTGGTGCAAGTCAGTTTGGCACAAGGCGATGATGTGTATTATGAACTGTCATGTAAAAGCGTTGGTCATGACGTGGCTTGCCAAGTGACGGATGTCATCCTAGATAAGGATGGAAAATCTTTACGCGAGTATTTGCTAGAGCATTGTCGTTAGCTGGCGCTGAAGTTTTAAATGAAAAGTTTAAAGTCGGTGATGGTATTAATATTAAATGCAAAGATGGACATTGTAGACAATTCATTTTGACTAGAAACGAACGACAATTATGACAGATGAAGTTAGATAAAAATGTTGTGTACATAACTCTTAAGACCGTTGGTTTGTTTTCGCATAATGTATATTATGTTAAATAGACAATACCTGATGATAAGCTTATGGAGTCATCATTATATGATAAACCCTTATTAAGGTTGGTTGATGATTGATTAATTCTCATACCTACTAACTATTCATAAAGTCATCTTCATCAACATCCTCGTTTGATTGTAGTACAACTCGATATATCTAATGATATTGGTAATAGCGGCAAACCTTGTTTTATAGTCTTGGTAATATACTAGTTCGTTCTTCAATATGCCCCAGAAGCTTTCTATGGGTGCGTTGTCAAAGCAGTTACCTTTAGCGCTCATTGAGCTTGTAAAGTGAGGCTGCTTGATGATCTTATGGTACGCGTGGCTACATACTGGCTGCCTATTTTAGAGTGAACGACTAGCCCTTTACTGGGTCGTTTGTTCTTGATGGCCATGTTCAATACTTTGCATACTAGATCTGCTGTCATGCGTTTGATGATGGCGTAACCGACAAGCTCTTTAATGTATAAGTCTTTAACGCCTGCTAAATACAGCCAACCTTCATTTGTCCAGATATAGGTGATGTCATGGCCTTGCTCGGTGAGTGTTGCATGCAAACGTTCATAACCATAACGTTCTTTACTTTCACTGTGAGCGGCTTTAACTAGTAGCTCACAATGGTTGCGATGTATCTGCTGCTCGCTGATATCGCGACTACTCCAGTCGTAATAGCTTGATGGTTTGACGCTTAACACACGGCACATAGAGACGATACTAAAGACCTGTCTATTAGTTTTTATAAAGGCGTACTTTACTAGCTGTGCTTGGCAAAGTACGCCGTCGCCTCACTCGAGCATAGCTCTCCCCTTGCGTCGGGGCGAAGCAATGCTCCGCTTTATCCCTCCTCATTTAATATCTCTCGCTCTTCTTCAGCAACTTTAAGTTGTCGCTTGAGCTACTTTATTTCTTGAATAGCTGCCATAAGATCAGGTTCATATTGCTGAGTGCTGATAAGCTTGCCTTGATTGGCTTTATTGTGCCAATTAGATAAGGTCTGCATGGCGATGCCAAGCTGCTTTGCAGTCGCTGAGATATTGCCATTATTGTCTGCTATCTTCTTGACTGCCTCGGCTTTAAATTCGTCACAGTAGGTTCTTACTTTCTTGGTCATGATAAACTCCGATTAATACGCTTAGTTTACCAAATTTACCTCTACGGTTTCTTCAGCATAGCTCAAACCATTTTTTAGTAGTCATGGTGTTTAGTCGCACGCCTTCGCCTTTGACGTATATCATCCTAAGCACATATTAGGCATCAGCATCACCTTGATTAGCTTCGCGTTGAACTTGGCTAAAATCAGTAACCATAGCTGACACAGACAGCATCGCTGCTGCTAAAAAAGGATATATTTACGTGTTAAAGAGGTTTTAGGGAGGGTCATAGCAGATTTCTATAGATAGTTTTTTGGAACTTAAACTTATGTATTATTCTCATGATAGCAGAGCTATTTTCGAGCACTCGAACCGATGACTTTTTTTGCATGAAAACCATTTAACGTAACATCTCTAGGAAGAAGCTCAGTCTGCTAGTGAGGACTTGAGTCTTAGGCTATGCATTTATGGATTTATATCAAAAACAGTTTAGGGCGTGTCTTCAATTCA
>NZ_DJUD01000041.1:67131-116214 GCF_002439405.1 Psychrobacter sp. UBA6291
GCGCTATTTTCCTTGTTTGACTACAATTTATCTAATTTTTATCACCATTTTTAAAATGAAGACACGCCCTAGTATCTAAAACACTTACCAAACAGTTTTTCCTATCTTACCTCACCTTTACTGATCTTGTGTATAAGTGATAAAATAAAGTCCAAAACGTTATTCGACGTTTGATTTATTTGTTAAGTACATAGGTATGTAATGATGGACGCCTAGTTTTAACTGGTCGTCCATCATTGCATGCCAATCTGCTTTTATATAAACAGGTGGTTCCGCTCATGGAAAAATTCATAGCTATTATTATGGCGGTTTTTGCCGCACCTTTGCTTATTGGAGGTACCTACTTACTCTCGTTAGGCGGTAGCGCTTACTATGTTATTGCTGGCATTACGATGCTTGTCACAGCATTCTTGCTATTTAAAAGACATTGGAGCGCCTATGGGCTCTATACTATTTTTATTATAGCGACCCTGGCTTGGGCGCTTTGGGAATCTGGGTTTTATTGGTGGGCACTGGCAACTCGCTTGGGCTTTCCGCTGATATTTGGTTTATTAATGTTATTGCCATGGGTATCTAACAAGATGCAGGGTAATAAAACTCGAGTATCAAAGAGCTCTGATAAAAATTTAGTTGCTAATGGTACATCGAGCTTACATTCCGAAAATCTTATTACAACTCCCTTCAAAGACGCCAAAAATAACTCAAAAAACCCTATTTATTATTGGGGATTGCTGGCTAGTGTGGTTGTGGGCGCACTGATCTCTTTTGGTAGTATGGCTAATAATGCCACCGATAAGTTAGGTGAACTCAATTTAACTGCCAAAGATGGTGCTGATCAAAATTCAACACCTACAAATCTTGGTGTTCCGTTATCAAATGGCGAGCAAACGCCAGAGGGTGAGTGGAGCGCGTATGGTGGTACTGACTATGGGCAGCGCTACTCGCCTCTGACTCAAATCACCACTGATAATGTCAAAGACTTAGAGCTTGCTTGGCAAATTCAAACAGGTGATGTCAAAGGTCCTAATGATATCGGTGAGACCACCTATCAGGCAACTCCTTTAAAGATTGGCAATGCCCTATATATGTGCACTCCACACAACTGGGTATTAGCTTTGGACGCAGACTCTGGTCAAACATTATGGAAGTTTGACCCCAAAGTAGGAAAAAATCTACAACGCCAACATCAAACGTGTCGAGGCGTGTCCTATTATGCAGGTCAAGCTGGTACTGATAGTATTTCTCCAGTTATTAATGATGAGACAAATAGTAATAATGCAGCTGTGACTAACACAACTGTCAAGACCGGCCATACACCAGTTCAGAAAGTAGCTGGTAATACCTTTGAAAACGCGTCTAAGCAATGCGATGCAAAAATATTTATTCCAACTTCCGATGCTAAGTTATATGCACTTGACCCAAATACTGGGCAACGTTGTCAAGATTTTGGTAAAGATGGTGCTTTAGATTTAATGCACAATATGCCATTTAAACAAGCGGGTTATTATTATTCAACGTCGCCTCCGATAGTGGTAGGCAATACGATTGTGGTGGCAGGTGCCGTTAATGATAACTACGACGTCAATTCACCTTCTGGTGTTATTCGTGCGTATGATGTCAATACTGGCGAGCTACTATGGAACTGGGATTCAGGAGATCCTGATAACACAGCGCCTTTCGATGTCAATGATCCAACTCAGATGTACAAAACCAGTTCACCAAACTCATGGGCGATCGCCAGCGCTGATGAAGAACTTGGTTTGGTCTATTTCCCTATGGGCAATCGTGTACCGGATCAATTAGGCAGCTATCGAACCGCAGATGAAGAAAAATATGCGACGTCTGTTGTCGCTTTAGACATTAAAACAGGTAAAGCGCGCTGGGTTCAACAATTTGTTCACCATGATCTTTGGGATATGGACACGCCAGCTCAGCCAAGCTTACTTGACTTAAAAACCAAAGAAGGTGTTCAGCCTGCACTGGTTGTTCCCACCAAACAAGGCGATGTGTATGTATTGAATCGCGCAACAGGCGAGCCAATCGTACCGATCAAAGAACGCGCCGCGCCGCAAGGTTACTTGGTTGCAGGTGAACATGCCGCTCCAACGCAACCTTACTCTGGTTTGAGTTTTGAGCCGCCGATGTTGAAAGAAAAAGACATGTGGGGCGCTAGCCTCATTGATCAGATGATGTGCCGTATTGAGTTTAACCAACTCAATTATGATGGTCGTTATACACCACCATCGACGAATGGCAGTTTGGTCTATCCTGGTAACTTCGGTACCTTTAACTGGGGCGGCCTCGCCGTTGATCCTGAAAATGGCGTAATGTTTGGTATGCCAACTTATTTGGCATTTACATCAAAACTCATTCCTAGAGACAATCTTGGTGAGGGAGAAACCAATACAGGAGAGCAAGGAGTTAATGAAAATAAAGGTGCAGATTACGCGGTAGAGCTGGGACCATTTTTATCACCGTTAGGCATTCCTTGTCAGCAACCACCATGGGGCACAGTAGCGGGTGCTGACCTAGCAACCGGTGAGATTGCCTATCAACGTAGAAACGGTACCGTGCAAGATTTGTCCCCTATTCCATTGAAGTTTGAGCTGGGTGTTCCTGGTATTGGCGGACCCATCATCACAAAAGGAGGCGTAGCATTTTTGTCAGCGGCTACTGAAAACAACTTCCGCGCCTATGATTTAAAAAATGGCGATGTATTGTGGAATGTTCGTATTCCAGCAGGTGGCCAAGCGACGCCTATGACTTATCTAAATTCTAAAGGTGAGCAGATGGTCGTATTGGTAGCTGGTGGACATGGTTCAGTTGGTACTACTATTGGGGATTATGTTATGGCTTATAAACTTGCTGACAAAGCCAAGTAACATCATACCTGTTTAATGAAGCGGTAATGATTTGATTCATTGCCGTTTTATTACTAAGGCATATATCCAATTTACCTTACAATGAACAGTGGTATATGCCAAGATAAGTATAGTTTGATTACTACTGTTAGACTGCGTAACTAAAATGTTTCCCGTCTTTTTACAGATTTGACAGCAGGGGCTAGATTAGAATACCATTAAAGATTCTTTTTACTAATCTTACTTATTAGCTAGTGAGATCTTTCCGGAGTAATCCTATGCAATGGACTAAACCAGCTTTTCAAGATATCCGTATCGGTTTCGAAGTCACTATGTATTTTGAAGCGCGTTAAAATTTACTAGACTTAAATACATTAAAAGCCCTAGATGATTAGGGCTTTTATTTTTTTGGAAATATTGATTTATGTATATTCACGTTTTAGGCTCAGCGGCTGGTGGTGGTTTTCCACAGTGGAATTGCAATTGCTATAATTGTCATGGTGTTCGTCAAGGCACAATTGAAGCAAAGACCCGCACCCAGTCTTCGATAGCCATATCAGAGAATGGCATAGATTGGATTTTATTCAACGCGTCACCTGATATTCGTCAGCAATTATTTGAATTTAAGGCGGCACAGCCAGCACGTAACCTGAGAGATACAGGCATCACGAATGTGGTTTTGATGGACAGTCAGCTTGACCATACGACTGGGCTATTGACCCTGCGAGAAGGGTGTCCGATTCCTGTTTGGTGTACTGAGATGGTCTACCAAGATCTCACGACAGGGTTTCCTATTTTCAATATGTTGAAACACTGGAATGGTGGCCTGCAATATCACCAAATTGATCCGAAACAGACCTTTAATATTGAAGGTTTTAGCAATTTAGAATTGACGCCTTTGGTGATTAGAAGCTCGGCACCACCCTACTCGCCACATCGTAATAACCCCCATGATGGCGATAATATTGCGCTGATTGTAAAAGACTTAAAAACGCAAAAACAACTCTTTTACGCGCCAGGTTTGGGCAAAATTGACGATGATATTATGCAGATTATGGAAGCCTCTGATTGTGTGATGATTGATGGCACTTTATGGACTGACAGTGAGATGCAAGAATGCGGTGTCGGTACAAAAACAGGCCAAGACATGGGGCATTTACACATTAGTGGTGAAGATGGATCACTGCACTATTTAGATCAGCTCAAAAACATTCGTAAGGTATTGATCCACATTAATAACACCAACCCAATATTGAATGAACAATCTGAACAGGCTGCAACATTGAAACAACACGGTGTTGAAGTGGCGTTTGATGGTATGCAGATTGAATTGTAAGGCGACAGCAAAATGAAGATAATGCAAGAAGAAAAAATAGCCCTAAGCGTAGAGGCCTTTGAACAAGCGATTATGGCTAAAGGTCAGTATTACCATATTTACCACCCTTTTCATATCATGATGCATGAAGGACAAGCGACTCAACAGCAGATTCAAGCGTGGGTCGCCAACAGATTCTATTATCAAATCAATATTCCCTTGAAAGATGCGGCAATCATGGCGAATTGCCCCGATCAGCGGGTGCGTCAAGAGTGGATTCAGCGCATGATTGATCAAGATGGCGTGTATCCTGATGGTGGCGGTCGTGAAGCATGGTTGAGTCTGGCAGAAGCGGTTGGTCTTAGCCGCGAACAAGTGATTTCTGAAGAATTGGTGTTGCCGGGTGTACGTTTTGCAGTCGATGCTTATGTAAATTTTGCGCGTCGTACCTCATGGCGAGAAGCAGCCAGCAGCTCACTGACAGAGCTTTTTGCCCCGCAGATTCATCAATCGCGCTTAGAGTCTTGGCCAAAACATTATCCTTGGATTAAAGAGCAAGGTTATACCTATTTTCGCTCGCGCTTAAGTCAGGCCCGCCGCGATGTTGAGCATGGCCTAACCATTACGCTCGACTCATTCAAAACAGTTGAACAACAAGAGCGTATGCTAGAGATTCTACAATTTAAACTGGATATTTTGTGGACCATTTTGGATTCTTTGAGCTTGGCCTATGTCCATAATCAAGCCCCTTACCAAAGCGTCACTGATGATAATGTCTGGCATAAAGGATTGTTCAAATGAGTTTACCTGAACTAGATCACTCTATCGTCCCAGTATGGCGTCATGGTTATCGCTTTCAGTTTGAGCCTGCACAGAACGCTTATGTGTTGCTGTACCCTGAAGGGATGATCAAATTAAATGAGAGTGCCAGCATCATCGGTCAACACATTGATGGTCAAGCGTCCATTGCTGATATTATTAAAAAGGTGAAGGCTATGTTTGGTGATATACCTGAAATCGAGCAAGACATTATCGAATATATGTTGGTGGCTCAACGTGAACATTGGATTGATTTAGTATGACTGCGCCAGTAGGACTGCCATTATGGCTATTGGCTGAGCTTACCTATCGCTGCCCATTACAATGCCCTTATTGCTCTAATCCTGTTGATTATGCTCAGTATAAGCAGGAACTGACAACGCAAGAATGGTTCGATGTTCTTGATCAGGCGCGGCAAATGGGCACGGTGCAGCTCGGCTTTTCTGGCGGTGAACCACTCGTTCGTCAAGATTTAGAACAATTGGTCGCTTATGCTCATAACAAAGGTTTTTACACCAATTTAATCACATCAGGCATGGGATTGAACGAATCTCGGATTGCTCGATTAAAAGAGGCTGGCCTTGACCACATTCAGATCAGTTTCCAAGCCAGTGATCCAACGGTTAACAATGCATTGGCTGGCTCAAAACATGCCTTTGAACAAAAGTATGAGATGTCACGTCTGGTCAAGCAGTACAACTATCCTATGGTGCTCAACTTTGTCATTCATCGGCAGAATATTGATCAGATTGATCAGATTATTGAGCTGTGCTTAGAGCTGGAAGCCGATACCGTTGAACTGGCCATTTGTCAGTTTTATGGTTGGGCATTTGAGAATATCGAAGGCTTACTACCAACCAAAGCGCAAGTGGTTCGAGCCGAGCGTATTACCAATGAGCACCGCAAGAAAATTGAAAAACGTGGCATCAAATGTAAACTCATTTTTGTCGTTCCTGATTATTACGAAGAACGTCCTAAACCCTGTATGGATGGTTGGGGTAAGATTTTCTTGACTGTGGCACCGGACGGCACAGCCCTACCTTGCCATGCCGCCAGACAATTACCAATACAGTTCCCTAACGTACGCAACACCCAACTTGCAGATATTTGGTATGAGTCTGCGAGCTTTAATCAGTTTCGCGGTGACGATTGGATGCCTGACATGTGCCAAAGCTGCCCAGATAAAGAGCGGGATTACAGCGGCTGTCGTTGCCAAGCGTTTATGCTGACTGGGGATGCCAAAAATGCCGATCCTGTGTGTGGCAAATCACCTTATCATTATCTGATCGAGGAAGCGCGTATAAACAGTGAAACGCCAGTTTCCTTTGAAGAGTTACGCTTTAGGAACCCTAAAAACTCAAAGCTATTGAGTCAAGAGCAATTAATTCCTACTCGTACGGTAATGGATGAATAATGAATGCTCAGCCTGTGATATTTGATGGACATAACGACCTATTGACCCGACTGTGGCTGAGTGCAGCCGCAGATCCTGTGCATGATTTCATTTATGGTACGCTACCAGGACATTTGGATTTACAACGTTGTCAGAAAGCGGGATGGATGGGCGGCTTATTTTCTATTTTCCTGCCGCCCTACGCTTATGTTAAAAAAAACCATCCTGACAAGTTATCAAATCTCTCAGGCTTAGATTTTGAGCCGCAAAAAATCGTGGATATTTGCTGTGCACAGTTGGCACTTGTGCAACAATTACAGGCGCGATCAGACGGTCAGATTCAGATTTGTAAGTCTTTAGCGCAAATTCAAGCCTGTCAGCAGAATCAGCAATTAGCCATCATCCTTCATTTGGAAGGTGCTGAGTTTTTAGCCATTAAACCTGAGTTATTGGATGTTTTTTATGATGCAGGTCTTAGAAGTATAGGGCCACTCTGGAATAGAAAAAGCCTCTTTGGTGATGGCTTAAATGCCTCCTTTCCTCATTCTCCCGATACAGGATCTGGTCTCACGGATCAAGGTAAAGACCTCATTCTAAAGTGTCGTGAAAAACATATGCTAATCGATGTGTCGCATATGAATGAGCGTGCTTTTTGGGATACGTTAGAGATTATTGATCAGCCCATTGTCGCGACACACTCTAATGCACACGCGTTATGTCAGCAAGCAAGGAATTTGACTGACCAGCAACTGGCTGCCATTAAACAAAGCGGTGGTATGGTTGGGGTGAACTTTGATGTTGCATTTCTTCGTGCTGACGGTCAACGCAACACGCAAACTTCAGTTGATGTGATTGTCGATCATCTTGATTATCTAGTTGACCATTTAGGCGAAGATCACGTCGGTTTTGGCTCTGATTTTGATGGTTGTCTATTGCCAGATGAGTTATCTGATATCAGTCAAATCTCTATGCTGATTGAGCACATGCAACAACGACATTTCTCCGATCCACTCATTGAAAAGATTACGTCAAAGAATTGGTTCACTGTGCTGGATAGGATATGGCAGTGATAATCGAGCTTTTTGAGAGGCAATATTTTTTTCTAACATCTTGTCTCAATTGCTGCCTAATTAATAGACTGTAGTGGCATAATCAAGCATCTGTTTCACCAAGTTACATACGGGTCGTCTCGATAGCTGGTAGCTGACTGACCCCTACCGTCAAATCCGTATAAAAAAATTCGGGAGATTTTAGTTAGGGAGCCTGACGATAGAAACCCACCCACATCTAAATTAGTTGACCCTTACACCTTTTCAACCTTCTTAATTTAATTAAAGGAAGTCAATGTATTTAGGTCATAAGTTAGATATCTGAACGTAATTCTCTATTAATTAACCCGTATTGCGTAGACCCGCTGCCAAAGCATTGATACTACGGATTAATGGATCTTCAACACTAAAGTCACCGTCATCATATATAGTGTCTTTTTGTCTGGCACGTTTCAACAACTCGATTTGTATGTAGTTAATCGGATCTAAATAAGCATTTCGCCACTGCAGTGACGCGGCAAGGTTTTGCTGATGTGCCAATAATGATGTCTGGTTAAGCAAAGAATTTAAACCTGAAAATGTCAGCTCGTGCTCATCGATTACCGCTTGCATAATCTTTTCACGTAATCCCTCATCTTCACATAACTGACTATAAGCCTGAGCAATGCTCATCTCAGACTTGGTAAACGCCATTTCAATATTACTAATAAATACGTTAAAAAATGGCCAGCAACTGTTCATCTCCCTCATTAAAGCTTCGTCTTGTTTAACACTATGAAGAGCACTACCTACGCCATACCAAGCTGGTAGGGTAAAGCGCGCTAAAGACCAACCAAATACCCAGGGAATCGCCCGCAAGGTTGTCTTACTAGGCAGACCTTTGTTACGGTGCGCTGGGCGTGAGCCGATATTTAATAAAGAGATTTCCTGCACTGGCGTCACTTGTGAGTAGAACTGATAAAACCCTTCGGTATGGTCAGTAAGCGTACGATAACTTTGTTCACCCGCATCGGCTAGACGCGCAAAGAGTGCTTCATAATTTGGTAGTTCAGGCGGTTGCACCACAAATCTTGTTGAGCACGCTTTGAGGGTACCAGTGATGCCCATGGTTAGCTCAAACACAGCGGTATCGGTGTTGGCATATTTGGCATAAAGGACTTCGCCCTGCTCGGTGACTTTAATTTCTCCATGCAGTGTCCCTGCGGGCTGAGCGGCAATTGCATTATGTGTTGAGCCGCCACCACGACTGACAGAGCCACCACGGCCATGAAACAAGCGGGTTTTGATACCATATTCCTCAGCGATACGGTTAATGGTTTGCTGCGCGCTATACAGCTGCCATGCAGAGGTGATAATACCGCCATCTTTTGATGAATCTGAATAACCCAGCATGATTTCTTGCGTGTTATCTAAGTGTTGCAGCAACCCTCGATAAAGCGGATTATCCAAGACGGCAGGTAAAATCTTATCGATATTTTTAAGGTCTTCGATGGTTTCAAACAAGGGTGCGACGGGTAAGTCAGCGGACAGTTGCCCTTCGTCATTCACTGTACATAAGCCTGCAAAGCGCATGAGTAGTAACACTTCTAATAATTGACTGGCGTTATTGGTCATTGATATGACGTAACTGCCGAAAGTATCTTGCCCGACCAGTTTACGTAAGGTTGCCACAGAGTTCATCAAAGCCAATTGTTCGCGTGTTTTATCACTCAAGTTATCGGTATAAATGAGCGGTGTACCGGGCTTTTCAAGTAAGCGCGTGAGCCATTCTTGGCGCTCAGTTTCAGTGAGCATTTGATAATCTGGCAGATTAGAGGCATTGGCAAAAATATCAGCTATCACCTCGCTATGATAAGAGGACTCTTGACGAATATCGAGCGCTGCCAAATGAAAACCACAGGTTTTGACCAAACGAATCATATCAAGTAATAAGCCTTCGCCATGTGCCGTATCGTGAGTATTGACACTTTTTCGGATGATGCGTAAATCTTCTAATAACTCTTGTGGGCTGGCGTAAGCATCTTGTGCGGCGTCAAGGTCTATACCTTTACTTTGAATGTAGCGATTGGTCACTTTTATTTTGGCAAGGATAATCGATAACAACCTGCGGTACGGCTCATTGTTGTAATCATTAAGATTGTAATCAAATACTTTTTGATCGAGAGTGGCGTACGCTTTTATACGAGCATACACATTAGGCTCAATGACAACAATCGTATCGCTGTGAATCAGTTCACGACGCAATTTTTTGATCAACACTTGATAGTGACGCAAGACGGTATTGGCATGCATCAATACGGCCATTTCTGTGGTGTCATGAGTGACAAAGGGATTGCCATCTCTGTCACCACCGATCCAAGAACCAAAGCTCATGAACGCCGGTAAGGGATAGTCTGTTAGCTCAGGATAGATATCAACAATGGCGTCTTTAATATTACGGTAAACTTTGGGAATGGCGCTGAATAAACTGGCATTGAAATAATGCAGGCCATTATTGATCTCGTCATAGACTAAAGGTTTACGCGTCCGTACTTCATCAGATGACCATAATAAATCAATGGTTTGCGCCGTTTGTTCTTTCGCTTGCTCATAGGCGAAACTGTTTTCAGGAAGATTATTCAAAGCATCGCTATGCTTGAATAAACTCTGCAATAGATTCATCGTCGTACGGCGACGCGCTTCAGTCGGATGGGCGGTGAATACTGGGATAAATTTTAGTTGCTCAATCAGCTCTTGCATTTGGGCGGGTTCAATATTGCGCTCACGACATTCAAGCAGCGTACGCCGAAACGAGCCTTCCCAGCTATGTTCCGATTGCATACGCAAGGCTTGACGTTGTTCTCGTAAGTAATTTTCTTCACTGAGATTGGCTAAGAAGAAATAGATAGAAAAGCTGCGGATGACATTTTTTAAGGTTTGGTTGTCTAACGAGGCAATAAAGTCGATGAGTTGTTGCTGGTTCGCTGCGTTAGGCGCCCGGCGTTGCTGGATAAAACCTTGGCGTAGGGTTTCAATCGTGTTGAGTGTTTGTTCGCCCGTTTGCCGAGAAATCGCCTCTCCTAGAAATGAGCCTAATAAGCTGATGCGTTCACGTAGTACGTCGTTATCAATAGTCATCCTTGATCTCCTGATCAAATTCATTCAAATATAGTCGTGCGGTCTTAAATGTAGGTTTTCTATGGTGTAAGCCATTTAACCTGTTTATGTGGATCTCGAAGCTCTCGCTTCTCATCAGCCAAGACGTTGTCAGCTTTATGTATTAATCATTTATTTTTTGGTGATACTGGGTCAGCCATTCCTGTAATGGTATATCTGTCTATCCCTAGTCAGCCAACAATATTATGAGTTTCATTATTACGATTGATGACTAAACTAACGGCTTCAAGTTTAATTCTCCAGCTTTACTAAACAGTCAGAATTAATATCAGCAATCGTTTTGGCACCAGTCAAGGTCATTGCGACGCGTATTTCTTTATCTAGCAGTTCTAACAAATTGCTTACCCCTGCACCGCCATCCGCTGCTAAAGCATAAATAAAAGCGCGCCCTAGCATGCAAATATCAGCGCCCAAAGCCAACATACGCACAATATCTAAGCCATTACGTATACCAGAGTCGGCTAAAATTTTAATCTCTCCTTTAACTGCATCGGCAATAGGAGGCAGAGCACGTGCACTGGATAAAACACCGTCCAGCTGTCGCCCACCATGATTCGATACGACTATGCCGTCGGCTCCAAAACGCACCGCATCTTTGGCATCTTCTGGGTCCAAAATACCTTTGATGACCATAGGCCCATCCCAGTACTCGCGAATCCAATCTAAATCTTTCCAAGAAATAGAGGGGTCAAAGTTATTACCTAGCCAGCCTATATAGTCTTCCAATCCTGTTGGCTTACCTAAATAAGTAGAGATATTGCCCAGATCGTGCGGACGGCCATTTAGCCCTACATCCCATGCCCATTGCGGATGCGTCATAGACTGTAAGTAACGGCGCATAGCAGCATTTTTACCGCTCATACCAGAGTGCATATCTCGGTAGCGTGCCCCTGGTACTGGCATATCTACCGTAAAAACCAAGGTCGAACACCCCGCCGCTTTGGCACGCTCCAAGGCATTTTTCATAAAACCTCGGTCCTTTAATACATAAAGCTGAAACCACATCGGACGGTTAATTTTAGGCGCTACTTCTTCAATCGGACAAACCGAAACTGTCGACATGGTAAACGGAATGCCTTTTTGATCGGCTGCCATAGCGGCCTGCACTTCTCCGCGGCGGGCATACATACCTGTCAGACCCACGGGTGACAACGCGACAGGCATAGACAGAGTTTCATTAAATAACTGCGTCTCGAGACTAAGCAGTGACATATCATTTAGTACACGTTGTCTAAGGGCAATTTTCGATAAATCTTCAACATTATGTTTTAAGGTATATTCCTCATAAGCACCGCCATCTATATAATGAAATAGAAATGGTGGCAGTCGGCGCTTGGCAGCAGCCCTGTAGTCGTTTGGAGATGAAATAATCATACGCTTGCCCTTATTCTGTTAAATATCTATGTAATATTTTTGAATCTCTAATTATTTATTGATTAGTGCTAAACGATGGATGCAATTGGCTTATTTTTGAAGCGGCAAGCTCAACCCACACTCACTATTACACACAGCACGAGCAGTTACGTTTGGTTTTCGACATTTTACCGATGCCGGGATTAAAGCTATTGGTTGGGTCTAGGCTTTTATAGAAATTCTGCAAATCAGGCTCTGCTTCGTATAGATGCCCTACATTATGCTCAGCAGGATATTTGGCTCCGCGTGCGCTCAATAGCTCTAACATCATCTTTTTAACAAGGTGTGCATCACTGCCCTTCTTCAAAATATAATCTTGATGAAACACATAGCAAAAGAAGTGTCCGTAATACAGCTTCATCTCTAAGTGTTTTTCAATTTCTTCAGGTAGGGTTTCAAGCCATTCTAATTCATTACGCGGTATGGCAATATCTAATGCCAATATCTCACCAACTTCTTTTTCATGTATGATTTCATAGCGTAATGCGGCACCGGCTGCCGCAAAACGATTTAAAAGCGCGCTTTCTGACTCTTCCTGGCTACATTCAAAATAGTTACCCGTGTCTGAAGCAGCAAAGAAGGTCTTCAGAAAATCCTGTGCCTCTGCTATCCCTTCATCACTCATTTTTAAGATTAGGTGATGCTCATATTGTTCACGATACTCAATCATGCGCTTCGGTAAATGCTTTGGAAATAGAGTAGCGATGAACTGCATGACTTTGTCAGTAAAATGCTTTGGCATCCATGACCACTTATGAAATTTAGCGTCAATAGCGCCTTTGATAGAAAACAATCTAGGTAAGGCATCTGTGCCGAGATGCTTAATACTTAGGAACGTGTCTTTACCGTATTTAGCGGAGACATCAAATATATCACGATGCATATACTCGCCCACTTCAGGGATATTGTCGAAGCTTGATAGTATCTGCCTTCTGAGCTGTGCAAGCTCACTCACACTGTTAGTGCCTATGTAAAAGGTTTTCTCTTTTGCTGCTATTGGATAAGTGTCAAGACGTACTGCAAACACCGCAAGCTTGCCAGCGCAGCCACTGGCTTCATACAGTCTGCGCTTGTCCGCATTAAAGCGACTGGGCGTGCTTGCATCAACGTCTTTTACTCTGGCGATGTACTCTTTGTCAGATGCGAGCTTGCCACTATCAGGTAATTCTCTTTTATCAAAATTACCATTTTGCAAATTAGTCAGTATTTCTTCTGGCGTATCACCTAGCTCTACGTCTAGATGATTAACCAATACCAGTTGTCCTTGTTCGTTTATTTGGGCAAACAACGCAAGCTCGGTATAGGCAGGCCCTCTTTTGACCAAAGCCCCACCAGAGTTATTAGATATACCGCCAATAATAGACGCGCCTAACGTCGAGGAACCGATGACGGAATGAGGCGCTCTATTGACAGCATTAAGCTGACTTTGTAGCTGATGCAATGTCGCACCAGGCAAGCTGATCACTTGCTCGTTGTCATTCACCAAATACAACTGGTTCATTGCAAGCGTATTAATCACCACAACTGGTCTATCGTAGTCATTACCGCTCGGTGTTGAGCCTTCAGTCAGACCTGTCTTAGCCGCTTGCATGATAATGATGCAGTCGCCTTCAACGCATACTTCTAGGCTACGCCAAATCTCCAGCAGTGTTTGCGGAAATAAAACGGCTAAGGCACTGCCACCACCAGAGCGCCACCCCATTCTATAGTGCTCATTTTTCTCTGGATCAGCCTGTACATTACTAGCACCCAGTAATTGTGTTAGCTTGTCTAGTACTTGATCAGGACTAAGCATGCCTTGAGAATCGCGATTTGACGAAGATATATGATGCTCCTTATCTTGTGATTGTGTGTCATTCATCATGCTAAGGGCCCTTGAAAACCAAAAATGTAAATGGCGGCCATGACGATGATGCCACAGAACAACACATAATATAGGGTAGGTAAAATAGTACGACGAAGCGTCGAGCCCTCCATACCAAGTAAACCCACCGTAGCTGATGCCGCCACTACATTGTGTATGGCAATCATATTACCGGCTGCCGCACCAACAGCCTGAGCCGCTATGATTAAAGAGGGTGAAATATTTAAGCTCATCGCCGCTTCATACTGAAATTGACTGAACATCATGTTAGATACGGTATTAGAACCCGCGATAAAGGCTCCTAACGCTCCAATGGTTGGACCAATCAATGGAAAAACATTGCCAAAAGTACCTGAAAACAACTCTGCACTGGCGACTGGCATACTCGCCACATCTGATAAGTTTATGCCGGAATTGATAAAAATTCTAACCATTGGAATCGTAAAGATAAGTACAAAACCTGCCCCTAGTACAGTTTTGCCTGATTCTTTAAAGGCACTGTTTAGTGCGCTGACGGACTTTCTAGTTTGAAAAGCGGCGGCAACCAAAGCACTAATTAGTAACAAGCCGCCTGGTAAGTATAAAGGACTAAAACTGGCACTGATATCTGTCTCACCTAAAATCGAGGTTAGGTCTACTGCCACACTGTTAAGTAAAGATTGAAAGCCTGTAAATACTCTTGAAAACACCAGTAAAAGGGCAACCAGTAAATAAGGGAACCACGCCATAAGGGTGGACATCTTCTTATCACTCAAGGTCAGCGTAATATCTTCTTTACTGACCACTAACTTACCAAGCCATTCACTCGGCCAGTTTTTTTGCGGTTCAAAATCCCATATGGTTTTTGGTACCAAAAACCCTCTTTTAGCAGCATTAACAACGATAGTAATACTGACCAAGCCACCGACCAGTGACGGAAACTCTGGCCCTAAAAAAACACCGGTTATCATATAAGGGATTGTAAATGCCAAGCCTGCAAAAATCGCAAACGGCCAAATAGCGAAGCCTTCTTTCCAGCTTTTATTCTCACCAAAAAAGCGGGTGAGCATCATCACCATAAACAGGGGCATAAACGTACCAATGACACCGTGAATAATGGCGACTTGACTGGTAATCAGTTGTAAAAATTCGCCCCACTGTACTCCTTCTTGTGCCAGTTGAGCGCTAATGGCAGCTTTATCTAACCCATCATTTACCCCTATCACAATAGGCGTACCGACCGCACCAAATGATACAGGTGTACTTTGTATCATCATTCCCATCAACACTGCACCCAGCGCCGGAAATCCTACTGCCACCAGCAAAGGCGCTGCAATAGCGGCAGCTGTACCAAAACCAGAGGCACCCTCAAGAAAGCAGCCAAAGCACCATGCAATAATAATGGCTTGCACACGCCTATCTGGCGATACATTGGTAAACCCAGCACGGATAACGGCGATTGCACCAGTATGTTTTAATGTATTCAACAAAAAAATAGCACCAAAGACTATCCACAATACCGAAACCGTAATGACCAAACCCTGAATAATAGATGATGACACTCGGTTAAGCGTCATATCCCATATAAAAATGGCAAGCGCAGCGGTAACCACTAAAATTATTGGCATTGTTTTTTTAGCTGACCATTGCAAACCTATCAGAAAAATACCACAGAGAACGATTGGCAGTAATGCCAAAAGCCCATATATTGTTTGATTCAAAATTACATCCTTTTGATTGTGTGATCTTCCTTGAACCAAGTCATCGAAGCCTTTATTTTGACGAATTCATGATGACTAAGTTGTATTAAATATTCACAAATAGGGACTGCTTATTTACTAAAGCTGTCTTGTAGACAAAGCCGAGCACGACTTGCGACAGTTTATGTCCCAATGTCAAAAACGCCCTGAAATAGTCTACGCCTTGTTAATTTATTGATATATTGCATCAATGGACAATGTTATTTTCCTTTTTTGATATAATCAGAAACACATTACTGCAATTGGAGAACAAGTGTGACCAAAGCTGACGATATGATTTTATTCGTTCAAGTTGTTGAAGAAGGGTCATTTTCTAGAGTCGCTGAAAAATTATCATTGACGAACTCAGTAGTGAGCAAGCGCATTGCAAGATTAGAAGAGAACTTAAATACTCAACTCATTTATAGAACCACTAGAAAGTTGAGCTTAACCGATGCCGGCAGGACGCTTTACAACAAAGCTAAAATTGCTAAACATGCCTTTCAGGAAGCTGAAGATGCAGTAACGGGTTACAGCGAGGATATGAAAGGCACCATACGAATAACCCTGCCTGTGGTCTCTGCAAATTTGATATTGAGCGAATCTATTGCTGAATTCTGTAAACAACATCCTGAAATATCGGTGGATTTACAAATTACCAATCGCTTGGTTGACTTGATAGAAGAAGGTTTTGATTTGGCAATAAGGACCGCTGAGCTTGAAGACTCATCGCTCATTGCAAGACGTCTTATAGATAGCCGATGGGTGATATGTGCGACGCCAGACTATTTAAAGCGATATGGTACGCCTCAAACCCCTGAAGAATTAGACAATCATGAGTGCATAATCTATAAGTTAGATAATACCTCTAACAACATATGGCCAGTATGTATAGACGGCACAGAGCAATTAATGCCTGTCCATGGTAGGTTTCATAGCAATCATCTTAGTGCGATTAAACAAGCCACGCTCAGCGATTTAGGCATTGCTTTTTTGCCCCAAGCGTTGGTCCATGAGGAGATACAACAACATACACTTACTCAGATTTTGCAACGGTTTACACGAAAGGAACTGGGCATGTATGCAGTATATCCTAAGGCCAGGCAACCAGATCAAAAGTTAAAACTGCTCGTTGCACATTTGCGAGACTCATTACATCGGAAACAGGCTTACTACTGCTAAGTAAAAAGCCTATTTTGATGTCTATAAAAAGATGAATGAAATAAAAAAGCTAATAGAGCCTTTCCTAAAAACTGTGTAACTGCTTATAATCCACTAACCGGAGAATAAGCAATGACTAAGCAAACTGACATCAAGAAACTGGCCGAGCAAATGGCTGGTAGCATGAAAAGCTTCGATGACATCAAAGACTTTCAAAAGCAACTCATGCAGTCCTTCATCGACACTGCCTTAGAAGCAGAAATGGAAGAGCATCTCGGCTACCCCAAGCATGAAAAGGCAGACAGGCCTAATAAGCGCAATGGGCACACTAAAAAGAGAGTCCGTAGCGACACAGGCGAGCTTGAGATCTCCACCCCCAGAGACCGCGGTGGCAGCTTTGAACCTACACTAGTGCGCAAGCATCAAACCCGTATTAGTGGCCTTGATGATAAAATCATATTTCACTACAGGCATAGCCTTACGTCTTGCGCTTCGGGCAAGTGTCTCCCAGACACTTGCTGATCCTCGCTCATACGCCAAAGGTCAAACCACTACTGAGATTGTCGAAACCATCAAGGACATCTACGACGTCGACATCTCAAGCAGCTTGGTTTCCAGAGTCACTGACAACATCTTGGATGACATCACCGCTTGGCAGAACCGGCCACTGAGCAGTGTTTATCCTATCGTGAACCGCCCCGGGATTGTCGGAGACTCAACATTCTGAGAGAATACGACAATGAAAAGACAAACCTACACTCCCGAGATTAAAGAACGCGCCATTCGTATGCTGATCGAAGCAGCAAACGACTATCCCTCCACATGGTCAGCTATCCAAGCCATTGCCCCTAAGATTGGCTGTACGCCTGAAACCCTACGATCATGGCATAAAAAACACATCGATCAAACTATTCCTGCAAATGTTCAGGCTCAAAGTCAAGAGCAGCGTATTAAGGATCTTGAGCGTGAAAACAGAGAGCTCAAGCAAGCCAACGAGATCATACGTAAGGCTGCGGCTTTTTTCGCCCAGGCGGAGCTCGGCCGCCCACACAAGTAATGGTCAACTTCATTGACGACTATAGAGGTAGTTATGGGGTCGAGCTGATCTGTAGAGTCCTACCGATTGCCCCGTCAACTTATTATCGTGCTCAAGACTTAAGCGACAACCCACACAAGCGTTCACTACGCAGACAGCATGACGACTATTATCTCAGCGAGATTAAACGTATTTGGCAGGACAGCAAATGCCGCTATGGTGTGCGTAAAGTCTGGCAGCAGATGAAAGCTGATGGGTTAAAGGTTGCTCGTTGTACCATAGAGCGCTTAATGAGACAGCATGACCTACAAGGCGTCTGGCGCGGTAAAGGTAAGATTACCACCAACAGCCGTGACGACCAGAAGCGTGCTGATGATTTAGTCAATCGTAACTTTAATGCACGTCAACCTAATCAGCTCTGGGTGGCGGACTTTACCTATATCAAGACAACCAGCGGCTGGGTCTATACCGCCTTTATCATTGATGTGTTTGCCCGCGTCATTGTGGGCTGGAAAGTATCTAATCGCATGAACACAGACATGGTGATGGCCGCTTTAAATCAATCGATAACAGATAGGAACAATCCTAAGGATGTCATTCATCATAGCGATAGAGGGGTTCAGTATTTATCTATTCGCTACACGGATAAAATGAAGGACTCTGGAGTTATCGCCTCTGTAGGTACAACAGGCGATTCATACGACAACGCATTGGCTGAAACGGTTAATGGGCTTTATAAGTCTGAAGTGATTCATTATTTAAAGCAGAACTGGACTGGTGTCAACGATGTTGAACTGGCAACCCTTGAGTGGGTAGATTGGTTCAATAAAACTCGACTGCATAGTACGATTGGTTATGTGTCACCTTTTGAGTTTGAAAAGCGGTATTATGATAATTTAACCCTGTCAGGCATCGCTGCCTGACTCAAGTAAATCACTCTCCGATATACTTGGGGCGGTTCATACTGATACCAGATACCATCTCCGCCTTTTCTAGCCATTGCTGCATTGTCAGCTTTACAGTAATCGCATACATTAATAAATGAGGATTATCGTACTCAGTCTAAGTTGAATATTAAGGTTCATGAACCATTTATTTTTATATTGACTATAGGTCATTGTTTTTACTAGATAATTATCTATTTTAACTCGCGAACCCAACTTTAGGTAGCCATAAGTTAAATAAGCATTGTAGGAGTCTTGCTAGCTATGGCTTTTTATTAAGGGGCTTTTTATTAAAGGATAAGAATTTAAAAAGCCGCTGATGCCACACAATGCTATTTGTTGTGCCGCATCATGGCTTTAACTATAAAATCTCTATACTCGAAACCATCTTATCTTTTCCAGTCTTTATTAACGTTAGCCAATCACACTCTCGTTATCAGTCGCTGTTGATACTAATGACTGCTCTAAACTTTGCTGCAAGTTTTGCAACGTTTCGGTTGCGCCAGCAGCGCGCTTTATCAGCAGATCTATTGGTGCATAAGGACTTAATGTGCCAAAGGCAAGCCCATGCTCGCCTGTAAGCCGTGAGCGACAAAATGCTTCTGCAATCTCTGGATGAGCGCTTGATAATAAAATTGACGCCTGCAGCATCAAGGCTAAGCGCTCAATCACGTAGCGACTGCGAAATTCTAAGGTTTCAATATCACCAAAGCGTCCTGCTAATAGGCTAAGCTCGGCATCAAAATGCAGGTTTTTGCCAGCCGATTTTTGTAGCTCGGCGAATAGCGCATCACGGGTTTCAGGTTCTTTGTTTAAGGCGCGCAGCACATCTAGACATTGCACATTGCCACTTCCCTCCCAAATGGAGTTTAAGGGCGCTTGGCGGTAGAGACGTGGCATGATATTTTCTTCAACGTAACCATTACCACCTAGGCACTCTTGCGCTTCATTAATAAGCACGGGCGTGCGTTTGCATATCCAGTATTTGCCAATCGCAGTAGCAATGCGTGCAAGGGCGGCCTCATGCGGGTCGCTTTCTATCATGCCTACCGCGCGCGCGATGCGCATCGTCAGCGCCAATGCCGCCTCCGACTCTAGCGCCAAGTCAGCAATCACATTGCGCATAATCGGCTGGTCAATCAGTAACTTACCAAAGGCTTCACGCTGACTGGTGTGATGAATGGCTTGTACAATCGCTTGACGCATTTGGGCGGCAGAACCAATCATGCAGTCCAAACGAGTCAGCGCCACCATTTCAATAATGGTGGCAATGCCGCGACCTTCGACGCCGACCAATTCACCAAAAGCGCCATGAAATTCGACTTCTGATGAAGCATTTGCCCAGTCGCCAAGCTTATCTTTAAGACGCTGAATACGAACGGCGTTTTTTGTACCATCAGGACGAAAACGTGGCACTAAGAAGCAACTTAGACCGTTTTCAGACTGCGCTAACACCAAATGCGCATCACACATTGGCGCTGAGAAAAACCACTTATGACCGATAATTTCATAAGTACAGTCTTCTTGGCGTGTTGCTCGCGTGGTATTGCGACGTAAATCGGAGCCACCTTGCTTTTCAGTCATGCCCATACCCATGGTACAACCGAGTTTTTGTTCCATCGGCAAGCTACGTGGATCGTATTGTTGCGATAATAGTTTGGGTAGCCATTTCTCTGCAATTTGCGGCGTATGGCGTAAGGCAGGAATGGCAGCATAGCTCATCGACATCGGGCAACCAAAACCTGCCTCGGGCTGCGAGCCTAGATACATTACAGCAGCGCGCGCTACATGGGCGCTTTCGCGGTTTTCATTGCGCCAGGCAAAGTTATTCATCCCGTACCTCACGCCAGCCGTCATAAGCTCATGATAGGCTGGATGAAACTCAACTTCATCTAAGCGGCGACCATAACTATCAAACGCCCTTAATTTAGGTGGGTTTTCATTGGCTAAAAATCCACTAGCCATCATATCACCGCCAGTACGAGCGCCAAACTCGATTAAATGATCTTTCGCCCACCCTGCTCCTTCGCGCGCGACCGCTTCCATCAGAGCTATATCTGTGAGCCAAGCGTTATAGTTCGCAAGCGTAAAAGGTTGATTATTGACTTCATGCGTATTAAATTGATTTGTCGCTGCCATAACTGCTATCTTCCTTGATTTTGGCTTATATATACTATTTTAAAACGCTTAGTATTACATCATACTGTTTATTTCGTCAAGGAATGTAATATGAATAACCCTAGTCCCCGTCTGCTCATTATGCGCTTGTTGACGGTAGCGGATAACCATACTCTTAATATTAGTGAAGCTATTTTGGCAGGCACGGTATTTGGTATCACAGAAAACAGCATTCGTGTCACTATGGCACGCTTAGTCCAATCAGAGCTCGCTGAGGCAATCGCACCTGCGACTTATCGATTAGGCCCTAAAGCACAAAAACTAGGCGATGATGTGGCTTCATGGCATACGTCCAATACAAAAACTATGAAATCAGACGGTTCGTGGATAGCAGTAGCAACAGGTGGTTTGCCGCGCAGCGATCGCAAAATACTCCGCGCTCGTGACCGCGCTTTATCCTTATTAGGATTTCGCCAGCTGGATAAAGGACTATATATACGCCCAAATAATCTACACAGCGGTATAAATGGCGTGCGCAAACGTCTATTAAATTTGGGATTAGACGAAGAAGCCATCATCTTTAAGGCTGGTGATTTTGATGCGTTAAGACAAGAAAAGGCTTTGGCGCTGTGGTCAGATATGCAATTGGTAACACACTATAAAGAGATGTCTGCTCAATTGAATGAATGGTTAGCGAATAAGGATAATTTGAGCGCGGATACGGCTTTGCGCGAGGTATTTATGCTTGGCGATGCCGCTATCCGCAGTGTGATATTTGACCCATTATTACCTGCGCCTTTAGTAGATGAGACGGCACGGCAACAGTGTTTTGATACGGTACGGCGCTTTAATGATGAAGGCCGCCGTCTATGGTTAGCGTTTTTTGCGGCAAATACGGTGAAGATTGTGCAATGATTTTTAGGATGAGCGTAAGAATTAACAGATAAACGGTATCAAAACACAAGCTCGTTGCTCAAAATCATTATTATCACAGCTTAATCGTTGGTCTCACGATACAAGGTACTTTGCGACTCTTCTCTAAAGTCCTCGTATGTAATGGCTGACTCAGATGCCGATTCATTTTCTGAATCATCGATAGCGGCGGCTGGTTTACGATTAGTGTCTTTGTTGTCGGTATTTACTACCTGAGGCTGAGTATCTACAGGCTGTTGATTACCAGCATCATTCGAAGTTTTTACGGTATTATTATCGCTGTTATTACTACTGTTTGGCGTGCCAGCGTTATCAGACGCTGCCACCTTAGATTTAGGTTCAGGTGCTGTGGTTGACGTTGATAAGATACCCGTAAAAATAAGCGCCAATACCACCGCAGCAATTAATAATGAGCCAACTATCATGCCAATAATGAGCGGTTTTTTGCTACTTGCCAGCTTTTTATTTTTTGAGAGGGTAAATGCGGTTGGACTTTGTACTACCAAACCGTCGTTATCTATGTTCTCATTAGTACTTTTAGAATCATGATCTTGAATGTTTTCATCGTTTTTAGAATGGTTTTTAGAAATGTGCTTGGCATCATCTAAAGAGTCTGTACTGGAAAAGGAGGCTTTTTCTTTTACCATAGCATCATGAGGTAAGTCAGCTTCATTGCTTGCTGTACCACTTACCTCTAGACGCTCATCTTCATCAAAGAAATTCAAATGAACGCCGGTACTTTTACTGCTCGTTCGCTGTAGGCTGCTCTCTGGTTGAAAATCCTCTTGCTGGCTGGCGAACAATTCTAGCTCTGCTGCGCTCAAAGGCTCGTATGAGGACAGTTTATCAGCGTTTTTTAGCGGTGCGAGCCTGCCGTTGCCGTTGCCGCTAATACTACTGGCTTGTTCGCCATCTTCATTGTCATTGCTGTCCACATTTTCGACACGCGTGATAAAGCGCTCATAGATATCGTTTTTACGCGAGCGTCTACGCGGCTTAGCATTAGCGATTTTAGCCAAATTTGCCTCTAGATCAGTGCTTTTCTTGCTTTTTTTGTCGCTCATGAAGAGATACCAGAACAGTGAATGCCACAAAAATTAGATGATTGCTAAAATTAAGGTATAAATGATTTTTTACGTTTTATCTATATAACTAATTTACATCAATTGTTTGCTAAATTGTAACACTATCGTTGCCACACAATATAGTGTGTCACTCCCTATCCTTCAAGTATAATTTTAGCTGGGTCGCTGCTATTTACATAAAATAGCTAACATATCTGATTAAATGAGCGTCATAAACAGGTGAGTATCATCATATGGATCTAAAACAGCTCAATGCCTTTATCGCTATCGCTGATCTTAAAAGCTTTAGCGCCGCTACTAGCAAGACGGGGTTGTCACAGCCGACGCTTAGCCGGTTGCTCAAGCAACTTGAAACAGACATGGGGGTAGAGTTAATCGACCGCTATCATAGACCACTGCACTTGACCGAAGCGGGCGCGTTTTTTTACGATAAAATCAGCACCATTCTGACAGAGATTGATACCGTCACCAGTATGACCCAGCGCTTATCGGCGCCAAGTGCGGCTTTAAATATTGGCTTTGTACCATCGGTGCTGTACGGGCTATTACCTGAGGTTATCGCCAAGCTAAAGCAGTCTCATCCTGATATTGAGGTCAATCTCAAGGACATCAGTTCCTATCAGCAAATTCACGCCTTAAAAAGCGGTGATATTGATATTGGCTTTGGGCGTTTTGCGCATCAAGATCCGTGGATTCAGCAAATACTATTGCGGCATGAGCGTTATCTGGTAGCACTGCCTAAAGCACATCCGCTCGCCGATAGCGATGAGCAGCGTCTGATTGACTTGGCAAATAACCGCTTGATTTTATACCATCAAACCCATCTGCCTATTTCGACGACCGCGATACCTATTAAGTCTTCTAAAGATCAGCCTTCTTTTGAGCCGGTGACTGAGCCTTTGCTGCATCTATTTGCCCAATATGGTATCTCGCCATTTATGACCACCACCGTCAGTGATTTACAAGTGGCGCTCGGTTTGGTTGCCGCGGGCGAAGGCATTACTTTAGTCCCTGCCAGCCTAAAAACGGTGCGTACCGAGCAGATCGTCTATCGTCGCCTATTGCATGAAAATGCCACCTCTCCTATCTACCTGCATACCCTTAAAGACTTTATCCATCCAAAAATCCCCGACTTACTTAGCGCGATTTATCAAGTCTATGAGCGCCGCGGTATCACTTATCGCAAGCAAAGTTTTACCTCGCAAGGGTAAAGAGTATTAAAGTACGTCGAAGCGCTTTAAATCGTGCGAAATGGCAGCTATCGGCAGCATATTGTGGTATAAAGAACCGGCAAAAAAATTGGCGCTAACCCTTGATATTCATAAACTATCATGCTAACCATCAAGAATAGGTATGCAAACTATTAGTAATAATAATTAAAATAATCCTTATCTTGCTCAGCAGCAGTATGCTAAAGTCGATACAAGATGAATCGTTTTATATTTATAGTTTAACTGCTATATATATCGTATAAACCATTTCTCTCATGATCACTGGCAAACTGACACAGGTAAGTGATGTTTTGCCGTTTTAACCATTTCGAGGTATTCATGACCACACAACCACTCAACACTCCAAGCGCCACCGACGATGGCGCAACTGGGCACGCTGTTCCCCAGCAAGAAGGATTTAGCTGGCGGATTTTTGGCCCCGGTATCTTAATGGCGACTGCTGCTATCGGTGGCTCGCATCTGATTTCATCGACGCAGGCGGGCGCGCTATATGGCTGGCAGCTGGCGATTATGATTATTTTAGCCAACGTCTTTAAGTATCCGTTTTTTCGCTTCGGCACCGATTATGTTTATGATACGGGCGAGAGTTTAATCGCAGGCTATGCCAAACGCTCAAGGGCCTATCTTTGGATTTACTTTATTCTCTCCATCCTATCAGCGGTGATTAGTACGGGTGCGGTGTCCCTAATTGCAGCGGTTATCTTAGGCTTTATGCTGCCCGCCTCACTGCAGCTCTCAACCATGAGCTTGTCGATGATTATCGTAGCAGTATCATGGTTCTTCTTGATTGCTGGTCACTATAAGCTGCTCGATGGCGTGACCAAGTGGATTATGATTGCCCTGACCACAGCAACGGTCGCCGCGGTGGTCATTGCCGCTGGCAAGCCAACTGTTATGGTGACAGATTTTGTCGCCGCATCTCCTTGGAATCTTGCGACCTTGGGCTTTATTGTCGCGTTGATGGGCTGGATGCCAGCGCCACTTGAGTTTGCAGCGATTACCTCGATGTGGACGTCAGCCAAAAGAAAAACCGACAACACCACTCACCGCCAAGGTTTGTTAGACTTTAACGTTGGTTACGCAGTGTCGGCTATTTTAGCCCTGTTTTTCTTAGCGTTAGGTGTGTTCGTACAATATGGCTCGGGTCAAGAGATTGAACTGGTCGGCGGCGCTTATATCAATCAGCTGATTAACATGTATACCGCCACCATTGGCGAATGGTCACGCCTACTGGTCGCCTTCGTCGCCTTTATGTGCATGTTTGGCACCACGATTACCTGCGCTGATGGTTACGGCCGCGCCAATGCCGAATGCTGGCGTTTGATTAAAGGTCAAAGTGAGATTAATAAAAAACAAATCGCTTTTTGGACCACTTATGCGATTGGTGGCGGATTGGTGATTATCACTTTCTTTACCGGACAATTAGGGGTAATGCTTAAGTTTGCGATGATATCGGCGTTTGTCTCGGCGCCTATTTTTGGTTGGCTTAATTATTCATTGGTTAAAAACCATAAAAAACTATCAATGGGTATGAACGCTTTATCCATTGCAGGACTGATATTCTTGGCAGGTTTTGCGCTCTTGTTCCTTGCTAACCTTGCAGGATTTATTGGTTAAACAATATTTACCATTAAGATTTTATGATAGAAGTAAAAAAAGCCCTTTTAGCCCTGCTATGAGGGCTTTTTATTGTTAAGTGATTATTTTTTTTAAGAGTTGACTGACAAAAAACCCAGCTATTTGTAACTAAATGTAAATTAATTAATATGGTAAAGATGACGACTTTAGTAATATGAATAACTATTATGATAAAGGTTTAAAAAATGGATATTACTATTCTACAATTGAATATATTTAATATAAGTAATCACTGTTTAAAGTAAATTTAATATAAGCTTGAGAAACACCGCTTTGCAGTCATGGATAATTGGGTATAATCAAGCACAACAATCTCATCCTTCTTCATCATATCGATAAGATTATCCCTCCACGTAAGGACTACGACATGACCTCATCAGCTGGCGCTCGCTTTCGCAGTGCAATGAAACAAAAAAACGATAATAACCAACCACTACAGATTGCCGGTGCGATTAATGCTTATACGGCGATGATGGCAACCCAAGTCGGTCATCAAGCGTTATACCTCTCTGGTGCTGGCGTGGCCAATGCCTCATTTGGTCTGCCTGATTTGGGTATGACCAGCCTTGATAACGTCTTAGAAGATGCGCGCCGTATTACCGATGCGGTGGATACGCCGTTATTGGTCGATATCGACACCGGTTTTGGTGGGGCATTTAATATCGCTCAAACGATTAAGAAAATGGAAAAAGCAGGCGTTGCAGCGGTACATATCGAAGACCAAGTTGCGCAAAAACGCTGTGGTCATCGTCCAAATAAAGAAATCGTGAGTATCTCTGAGATGGTTGATCGCCTAAAAGCGGCGCTTGATGCCAAAACGGATAAAGACTTTGTGGTCATGGCTCGTACAGACGCACTATCTGTTGAAGGTCTTGATGCAGCGGTTGAGCGCGCGGTTGCTTTCCAAGAAGCTGGTGCTGACATGATTTTTGCAGAAGCATTGACGGATATCGAGATGTACCGTAAGTTTACCGATGTACTCGATATTCCAGTCCTTGCCAATATGACTGAGTTTGGTCAAACCGACCTTTATACTACCGAACAGTTATATGCGGTTGGGGTTGATATGGTACTTTATCCATTGTCAGCGTTTCGTGCGATGAATAAAGCGGCATTAAACGTTTATCAGCATCTGCTTGATGATGGCACGCAAGAAAAAGTCGTCGATACCATGCAAACGCGTATGGAGCTTTATGACTTCTTAAACTATCATGAGTTTGAGCAAACGCTAGATAAGTTGTTTGCCAATAGTAAATAAGCATTAAGTCAACCATAAGCAAAATCATCTATCTTTGGTTTTGCTTATTCACTTTTAGTCATCTTTATTTTTTAACTCAAAAAGAGCTACCAACAAAAGGAATTTAAGCATGGCAGCACAGAAAGAACTTTCAGGCGCCGGTCTACGTGGTCAGGTCGCTGGCAAGACAGCACTATCGACGGTCGGTAAATCAGGCTCAGGTCTGACTTATCGTGGTTATGATGTGTCAGAATTGGCCGATAAATGCGTCTTTGAAGAAGTGGCTTATTTGCTACTTTATGGCAACTTGCCAACCCAAAGCGAGCTTGATGCTTATCAAGCCAAACTCAAAAAAATGCGTGGTTTACCGCAAGCATTAAAAGACGTCCTTGAGCGTATCCCAGCACAAGCGCATCCGATGGATGTACTGCGTACCGGTTGCTCGATGCTTGGTAACCTTGAGATGGAAACTGACTTCTCACAACAGAACGATAAAACCGACCGCATGCTGGCGGTATTCCCATCAATCATCAATTACTGGTACCGCTTTACCCACGACAATGTGCGTATCGAAACCGAAACCGATGACGATACGATTGGCGGTCATTTCTTACATCTGCTTAAAGGTGACAAACCAAACGAGCTACATACTAAGGTGATGAACGTCTCGCTTATTCTTTATGCTGAGCATGAGTTTAACGCCTCAACCTTTACCGCGCGCGTTTGTGCCTCAACCTTATCAGACATCCATTCTTGTATTACTGGCGCGATTGGCTCACTACGTGGTCACTTGCATGGCGGCGCCAATGAAGCAGCGATGGATATGATTGAAGGCT
Organism: Psychrobacter sp. UBA6291; assembly: GCF_002439405.1. Classification (NCBI taxonomy): domain Bacteria; kingdom Pseudomonadati; phylum Pseudomonadota; class Gammaproteobacteria; order Moraxellales; family Moraxellaceae; genus Psychrobacter; species Psychrobacter sp. UBA6291. Next base: position 94,940 of record NZ_DJUD01000041.1, read on the forward strand.
TTACATCAGCCGACGAAGCTGAAGAAGAGATGATGGCAATGCTGGCGCGTAAAGACAAAATCATGGGCTTTGGTCATGCTATCTATAGCGAATCAGACCCACGTAACGTCGTTATTAAAGGTTGGGCGGAAAAACTGGCCGCTGACGTTGGTGATGAGGTGCTATACCAAGTATCAGTACGCTGCGAAGAAGTGATGTGGCGCGAGAAGAAACTCTTCTGTAACGCCGATTTTTTCCATGCCTCTGCCTATCACTTTATGGGAATTCCAACCAAACTGTTCACGCCAATATTTGTCTGCTCGCGTCTAACCGGCTGGGCGGCTCACGTCTTTGAACAGCGTGCCAATAATCGTATCATTCGCCCAAGTGCGGAATATACTGGTGAAGAATTGCGTCCTGTACCAGAGATGAGTGCGCGTTAATTTGTCTTGAAATAATAATGTTTCTTAAAACAATATGTTTGTAGGGTGTGCTTCACCTTCAGTTTTAGTAAAACAGTTGAAGACACGCCCTACAAATCCCTACCTTCAATGTTTAAAAAATTAATGCTTAAAAGTTTTTTTAGCAAAGTCTGATTTTATTTTGACGCTTTTACTAAAAAAATTTACCCCTTTTTAGCCTCATTGCAACCAGCCAACAGCCAAAGGTGACTTATGGACAACGCCCTCGTACAACCGATGAATGAACAATTTAAAAAGCCATTACCTGGCACAGACTTGTATTACTTTGACGCCCGTGAAGCGATTGAAAATATCGAAGCTGGCGCCTATGACAAACTACCGTTCTGCTCAAAAGTATTGTGTGAAAACTTGGTACGCCGCTGCCCACCAGAAGACTTAACCGCAGCGCTTAAGCAGCATATTGAAGGCAAGCAAGACCTCGATTTTCCGTGGTACCCTGCCCGTGTCGTTTGCCATGATATTTTAGGTCAGACTGCGTTTGTCGACTTGGCAGGTCTACGTGATGCCATCGCTGAGCAAGGCGGTGACCCATCAAAAGTAAACCCTATCGTACCGACTCAGCTTATTGTCGACCATTCACTAGCCGTTGAGCATGCAGGCTTTGAAGAAAACGCTTTTGAGAAAAACCGCGCCATCGAAGAGCGCCGTAACGATGACCGTTTTCACTTTATCAACTGGTGTCAGTATGCCTTTGATAACGTCAACGTCGTACCGCCTGGTAACGGCATCATGCATCAAATCAACCTAGAAAAAATGTCGCCAGTGGTGCAAGTGGTACAAAACAAAGCCGGTGAACAAGTGGCGTTTGCCGATACCTTGGTCGGTACCGATAGCCACACGCCGATGGTTGATGCTTTAGGTGTGATTTCAATCGGTGTTGGCGGGCTTGAAGCCGAAAGCGTCATGCTAGGTAATCCATCTTATATGCGCCTGCCAGATTATGTTGGTGTTAAGTTAACGGGCAAATTGCAAAAAGGCATTACTGGTACGGACTTAGTATTGGCAATGACCGAGTTCTTGCGTGATGCAGGCGTAGTCTCTACTTATATCGAATTCTTCGGTGAAGGGGCACGCCAATTAAGCGTTGGTGATCGTGCGTCTATCTCAAACATGACCCCAGAATATGGCGCAACCGCCGCGATGTTCTATATCGATGAGCAAACCATCGATTATTTGCGTCTAACGGGCCGTAGTGAAGAACAAATCAAACTGGTTGAGCAGTATGCTAAGCAAACCGGTCTGTGGGCTGACGGTATGGAAAATGCCATTTATCCACGCGTTCTTGAGTTTGATTTATCAAAAGTCGTTCGTAACATGGCAGGTCCTTCGCGTCCGCATGCGCGCGTTTCAACCACAGACTTGGTTGCGAAAGGCATTGCTCACGGTGAAGGTGACAAATTACCTGAACCAAAAGATGGCTTAATGCCAGATGGCGCCGTGATTATCGCCGCGATTACCAGCTGTACCAATACGTCTAACCCGCGCAATATGGTTGCTGCTGGTCTGGTTGCGCGTAATGCTAATAAAAAAGGCTTATTGCGTAAGCCTTGGGTGAAATCATCTTTAGCACCCGGCTCAAAAACGGTCAAAATGTACCTAGAAGAAGCTGGCCTGATGCCAGAGCTACAAGAGATTGGCTTTGACGTGGTTGGCTTTGCTTGTACTACCTGTAACGGTATGAGTGGCGCGCTAGATCCTGATATCCAACAAGAAATCATCGACCGTGACCTATTTACCACCGCGGTACTATCTGGCAACCGTAACTTTGATGGTCGTATCCACCCGTATGCTAAGCAAGCGTTTTTAGCGTCACCGCCATTAGTGATTGCCTACGCTATCGCCGGTAACATTCGCTTTGATATCGAAAAAGACTCATTAGGTAAAGACACGGATGGCAATGACGTGTATTTAAAAGACATCTGGTTTGATGACGATGAAGTTGATGCTATCGTCGCGGCAGCCGTGAAGCCTGAGCAATTTAATGCCGTGTATATCCCAATGTTTGATGAAGCCAAAAAAGACACCGGCAAAGCGCTAAGCCCACTTTATGACTGGCGCGAGATGACCACTTATATCCGTCGTCCGCCGTATTGGGAAGGCAAAATGGCGGCAATGAATAAGCTAAAAGGTATGCGTCCACTGGCGGTACTTGGTGACAATATCACTACTGACCATTTATCACCGTCTAACGCGATTTTGGGCGATTCGGCCGCTGGCGAGTACCTTGATACCATGGGTCTGCCTGCGGAAGACTATAACTCTTATGCCACCCATCGCGGCGACCATTTAACCGCCCAGCGTGCGACCTTTGCCAACCCTAAATTGCTCAATGAGATGGTACGTGACGAGAAAGGTGAAGTCATCCAAGGCTCATTAGCCCGAGTCGAGCCAGAAGGTCAGGTCATGCGCATGTGGGAAGCGATTGAAACCTATATGAACCGCGAGCAACCGCTGATCATCATCGCCGGTGACGGCTATGGTCAAGGCTCAAGCCGCGACTGGGCTGCCAAAGGTGTACGTCTGGCAGGGGTTGAAGTCGTGGTTGCAGAAGATTTTGAGCGTATCCATCGTCAAAACTTGGTCGGAATGGGCGCGCTCCCTTTGCAGTTTAAAGAAGGGGTCAATCGCAATACCCTAAATATCGATGGTACTGAAATATTCGATATCGAAGGTGAAGTGTCCGCTCGTGGTGAGATGACGCTCGTGATTCACCGTAAAGACGGTAGCGTCGATAAAGCACCCGTTATCTGCCGTTTAGATACCGCTGATGAGGTGAAAATGTATAATGCTGGCGGTATGCTTCAAAGATTTGCCAAAGAGTTTATCGATGGTACGTTAGATATTGCGTAATCCGCATGAATTTTGAGTAATCAAAGAGCCGATGTTGTATAAATTATACGGCATCGGTTTTTTAATCTTTAGATATGAAAAATAATGAGCCTAGTGCTTTATAACGAGCATTAAAGTATTAATTTAACATTCCGATAAAAGTTTTCATGTGGGCCAAACATTAACAAGGTAAGGACAAGTTGACCATCATCGATTTGATAAGCCAATAATGTTAACTGCTTTAGCATTTTAAACTTATAAATTCGTACGGACGATAAGTCACCTACTTTTTGCACACCTATATCAGGATGGTCAATGATGGCACGTACAGCATCATCTAAATCAGCTTTCTGATTATTGTGCAATTTTTTAACGGCTTTTTTAAAACTATGCGATTGAATAATACTTAAAGACTGAGTCATTGTTTATCCAAAATAAACTATCCAAATTCGTAGGGTTCAACCATACCAGCATCAACTTCTGCTTGCGCAATCAAAAGCTGACGAACAAATTCGTAAGACAGATCAGGGTTGTCTTCCATAATTTGTCCAATGGTAGCCCAATGCTCTATTTGCTTTGGCGGGGTACGATGTTGTGCTTTAGATATCGCATAGGCTTTATCAACCAGCGCCTTGTTAAGACGTATGCTCGCAGTGGACATAACTTTCTCCATATTCAAATTCAAAATATTAATCCTTGTGGCATTTTACCACAAAAATAGCGTATTAACGACTCTCATCCTCATAAACAGATATAAGGAATAAGAAATGACCCAATCAACTTTAGAAAACACACCAAAATTCGCCCCACAAATCTCTGTCTCCGCTACTTATATGCGTGGTGGCACCTCAAAAGGCACTTTCTTTAAACTATCTGATTTACCAGAGCGCTGCCAAGTGGCCGGTAAGTCGCGTGATAACTTTTTATTACGAGTTATTGGCAGCCCCGACCCTTATGGTAAGCAAATTGACGGCTTGGGAAATGGTAGCTCTAGCACTTCAAAGACGGTGATTTTGTCTAAAGCTAAACAAGCAGATCACGATGTGAACTACCTGTTTGGACAAGTCAATATCTCCAAACCTATGATAGATTGGGCAGGTAATTGTGGTAATTTGACCGCGGCTGTTGGTGCTTGTGCGCTTAATATGGGCTTAGTTGATGCTGATAAAGTTACTAATAGTATTGATGACAGTAGTGAGAGTGGCATTTGCGAAGTCCGCATTTGGCAAGAGAATATCGGTAAAACCATTATCGCTCATGTGCCTGTTTACTTAGATGCACAAGGCAAGGTACAAGTCCAAGAAACCGGCGATTTTGAATTAGACGGTGTGACCTTCCCTGCCGCTGAGGTCAAAATTGAATTTATCGACCCGGTAGATTCATCAAGCGATATGTTCCCCACGGGCAACCTAATCGATGATTTTGATGTGTCTGGCTGTGGTTTAAATACCGATAGCGTCAAAGCTACCTTTATCAGTGCCGGTATTCCAACTATCTTTATGAAAAGCGAGGATTTGGGCTTTACCGGTACTGAGCTGCAAGGCGACATCAATAGTAGTAGCGAAACCTTAGCTAAGTTAGAGGCAATCCGCGCGCGTGGCGGTGTGGCGATGGGATTATTCAAAGATGAGTCTGACGCACAAACCAGTCAGCACATGCCAAAACTTGCTTGGGTAGCTGCCGCACAAAGTTACAGCGCATCCAGTGGCAAAGCCGTTGATGCAGCAGATATTGATTTGGTCGTACGCGCGATGAGTATGGGACAATTACATCATGCGATGATGGGTACGGCAGCGGTGGCGATTGCCGCAGCAGCAACGACGCAAGGTACATTGGTCAATGAGGCTGCTGGCGGTAGTGAATTAGGTGAAGTGCGCTTTGGGCATCCATCAGGAACGCTACTCGTCGGTGGTAAAACCGAACGCGTGAACGGACGCTGGCAAGCGAAAAAAGTCTCCATGAGCCGCTCTGCTCGCCGTATTATGGTTGGTGAAGTTTTTGTACCAGCGGATGCTTTTTAATAACGACAATTTTTAGGAAACGAACTTAAAAGAAACTTAAAAGTAACAAGGTTTAAGATGCTGCTTAAAGTCTTTATACTGGTGGTCGCTTATTATTATGAATAATAAGCAGTAAATAAATGCCAATATCAAATTAAATAGCGCCTTAACCCTATGAGTACTCCGCCACGCCGTGTTCCTTTAGACATCAAGCCGCCCACCAAAAAAAAGGAACGGGGGGCTTTGTTGTGGTCGATTCTAAAAAGGCTCGGAGAGTTTGCCAGACCCTATCGCGGGCTTTTCTTATTAACCTTAATATTGACAGTGCTTGGGTCATTTACCGCACAGGTGAACGCCTTTGTCTTGCAATATACCATTGATACCTTAACCAATATTGTCGATTTGCCCGACCCATGGGTAGAAGGCATAAAATTACTGACGCTCATTAGTGTGATTTTATTGGTGAAAGAGATACTAAACGTCATCATCACCTTTGGTCAGCGCTATTTTGGTGAGCGTATTCGTATTAACTTATCGCGTGATTTGTCACAAAAGGTGGTTGACCGTATTTTGTCTTACAAAATGGCGTTTTATACCAGCGACGAGAACGCCAGCGGTAAGCTGCAAACCCGCATTGATTTGGGGGTCAGTAGTCTCACGCAATTGGTACAAAACTTCTTTATTGACATGCTGCCGCTGTTTGCCAGTGCTATCGTGTCATTAATCATTATGTTTAATGCCAATTTTTGGGTCGGTATGGTCGGTCTGATTATCGTGCCGATTTACTTTTTTGTCAGTCAAAAACAAGCCAACCGTTTGCAAGGGTTTCGCAAACAAATGCGCCAATACCGCGAGACCAAAAGCGGCTTGGTGATTTCGATTATTGACTCTATCACAGTGATTAAATCCTTTGTGCGCGAGCCGATTGAGTCCGGTAAGCACTGGGACATCCAAAAGGATATGACCGCCAATCAGCTACGTATTCGCAGTATTGCGTTTATGTATAACGCTGGCAAAACCTTTATCGAGCAAATCGGCGTGGTGGCGATTATTGTTTTGACCTCATATTTTGTGCTCAACGGACAGATGACCATTGGCGCGATTATGTTCCATATCCTACTATTTCAAAACGTCGCCGCTCCCATTCGCGAATTGCACCGTATTTACGACCAAATTAATAATGCCCTCACCTATGCCGAAGGTTTTTTTGATATCTTGGATGACGATCAAGCAATTGAAAACGAAGGCAAAGTCAAATGTACCGATTTAAAAGGTCATATTGAGCTAAAAGATGTTAATTTCTCCTACCCCAATGGCAAGCAGGCGCTGCATGATGTGAGCTTTAATATTCATCCCAATCGTATCACCGCTTTGGTCGGATTAAGTGGCGCAGGTAAAAGCACGATTATTAATTTATTGGTCAAATTCTATGACCCAAGTAGCGGCACCATTTGTCTCGATGGACGCAATTTAGAGGACTACAGCACCCATGACTTGCGTGAGCAAATCGGCTTGGTGCTACAAAAGAACCATATTTTCTCAGGGACGATCGCCGACAACATTCGTTACGGGGCGATGGATGCCACTGATGAGGAGATTATCGACGCGGCTAAACAAGCCTCTATTCATGAGCAAGTCGTTGGTATGCCTGAAGGTTATGACAGTGAAGCCAAACTGCTCTCTGGCGGTCAGCAGCAGCGTATCGCGCTGGCACGGATGTTTTTAAAAAACCCACCGATTGTATTTTTGGATGAACCAACGGCCAGTCTTGATGCTATTGCCACCCAGCAGATTAAGCACAGTCTAGATTTAATTAAAAAAGACCGTACGGTGATTATTGTCTCGCACAATATCTCGCAAATTATTGATGCTGATGACTTGGTGGTGATTGAAAATGGCCGTGTGATGGAGACTGGCACGCATGAAGAGCTTTATGCCAATCACGGTAAATACTATGAGATATTCAATGCCATGTCCGATAGTTTGAATTTAGATAAAATCAGTCAAACCTTAAATAGTTAATGCAGGGCAAAATCGTTATAATGCTCAGTCTTTAATACGTTATAAAAGCCCTTTAAATCGTTAGAAGCTATTTGACTATGACCTGTGAATTCTCTATAAAAACCTTTGATGAGCTGACCACCGTTGATGTTTACCATATTTTAAAAGCCCGCTCACAAGTATTTGTGGTCGAGCAAAACTGTCCGTATCAAGATATGGACGAGGTCGATTTTGATTGTCTGCATCTGGTCGCCCATCAAAATGAAGCCTTGATTGGCTATTGCCGCATCATTCCGCCGCAATTTAATCAAAAAAGATCCTCGGTTAATCCATCAGATCCGATACCGGCGATTGGCAGGGTTTTAGTGTTAGCAGAGCATCGCGGCTATGGCGTTGCCCGTCAAATGATGCTTGAAGCCATCAAATACTGCCGCAAAAAGTATGGTAAAAAAACCATCATCATCTCCGCCCAGACTTATTTGCTAAACTTTTACGAATCACTTGGATTTATTGTTGAAGGTGAACGCTATCTTGAGGACGGTATCGAGCATGTCATCATGGTTTTACCTGTCATTAAAAAAGTGAAAGTGAAAAAACAAAGCTCAGGGATGGTGAGTAGTATTCTCAGTTTTTTGCTACTAATACTGGCGCTTTTATTTATTATCGGTTTGGTTTATCTCATGGTTTAAACCATTAAACCATTAAACAGTCTTACACGACTTCACTGTTGTTCGATATTGAGTATGTTATTTTTGATGCATCACTGATTGATAAATCATGTCGCTTATCAATCGCTCAAATATTGGACTCAAGGAAGAGGTAACGACTATGTCTACGACTCAAAACGCTACGGTAGAAAGCAATATCCGTCCAGAGTATGACGATGAAATTCAAAAAATCGCCGACTATGTGCTCAATTACTCTATCGATAACGACTCGCCCAATAGTGCCGATGCTTGGAATACTGCTCGCCACTGTCTGATGGACACCCTAGGCTGCGGACTGCTGGCACTGCGTTTCCCTGAATGTACCAAACACCTCGGACCCGATTGCGCCGATCAAATCACTCCTAACGGGGCGCGCGTCCCTGGTACGCCTCATAGACTCGACCCCATTAAAGCCGCTTTTGATATTGGCTGTATGGTGCGCTGGCTTGATTATAATGATACGTGGCTTGCGGCCGAATGGGGCCATCCTTCGGACAACTTAGGCGGAATTTTAGCAGTAGCGGACTATATCAGTCAGCAAAACGTCAGCCAAAATAAAGCACCACTCACCATGCGCGACGTTTTAGAAGCGATGATTATGGCGCATGAGATTCAAGGCGTGCTTGCTTTAGACAATTCATTTAACCGCGTGGGTCTAGACCATGTGTTCCTCGTCAAACTCGCCTCAACAGCAGTGGTTGCTAAACTCTATAAATTACCACGCGAACGCATCATGGCGGCCATCTCGCAAGCGATTGTCGATGGTCAAGCGCTGCGCACCTATCGTCATGCACCAAACGCTGGTAGCCGTAAGTCATGGGCGGCAGGTGATGCCACCAGTCGTGCGGTACGCTTGGTCGATATCACCCGCCGCGGCGAAATGGGCATTCCGGGCGCATTAACCGCGCCGCAATGGGGCTTTTATGATGTGTTGTTCAGCCATACCAATAAGGATTTAGCACTCAAACCTGAAAACGAGCGCCGTTTTACCTTTCAGCGCGAGTTTGGTAGCTATGTGATGGAAAATATCTTATTTAAGATAAGCTTCCCTGCCGAATTTCATGCCCAGACCGCTTGTGAAGCCGCGGTTATCTTGCATCCTATGGTTGATGATAGGATTGATGAGATTGAAAAAATCGTCCTGACCACGCATGATTCAGCCATTCGAATTATCTCCAAAGAAGGCGCACTTGCTAATCCTGCCGATCGTGATCATTGTTTGCAATATATGGTTGCCGTGCCTTTATTGACGGGTGACTTGATGGCAGAGAACTATGAAGATGATTACCACGAGCAGCACCATATCTTGATTGATGGGCTGCGCCGTAAGATGGTGGTCGTCGAAGATCCCAATTATTCAAAAGATTATCACGACCCAAGCAAACGCTCGATTGCTAATGCCATTCAAATATTCTTTAAAGATGGCAGCAGTACCGATAAAGTCGCTGTCGAATATCCTATTGGTCATAAGCGCCGCCGGGCTGAAGGCATCCCAGTACTCAAAGCAAAGTTTCGAGCAAGCTTGGCAACGCGCTTTATTGACAGTCGCTGTGCGGATATTTTTGCGCTATGTGATGATCAAAAGCGCTTAGAGCAAACCCCGGTTAATGCGTTTATGGATTTATTTGTCGCTAATTAATGTTAAAGCGTATCAATAATAATAATTCAGTGCGTTTTTGTTTTTATGAATTGTATTTTTACCAATTTTTACCAAGGAATGGACTCACCTGCCCAATCGACAAAACTGCCAGATTGGGCGGCAGTCATGCTATCAAGCACTTCTAGTAAACGCTGAGCACTATAAGCTGGCGAGAACAGTTTTTCGTCAGCCACATTGCCTTGAAAAGGCGATGATAACTGGGTATCAACGGTGCCTGGCTGCATGACGACCACGCAGACATCCTTTAGCGAGCGACTCCATTCAATGCTCAAATTTTTTATACCCATATTTAGTGCCGCTTTACTCATACGGTAGCTGTACCAACCGCCAAGCTGATTGTCGCTAATACTACCAACCCGAGCCGATATGGTCGCAAAAATCGCCGGCTTATCCGCATTGCGCTCGGCTTTAGCCAGTAGTGGCTTGATATGCTTGGCAATCAGCAGGCTGGCTAAGGCGTTAATCTGCATATTCTGTAAAAAGAAGTCCGTCTCCAATTGTCGTAGCGCTTTTTCTGGTTGATTATGCGGCGTATGCAATAGACCCACACAATTAATCACCCAACCAATATGAGTAGTTTGCTGCTTAATATCAGCAATGGCTTGCTCGATACTTTTCTCATCGCTGACATCCATCGGTAACCAATACAAATTATCGGCCGCAAAATTAGGCTGATTTGTATGATAAGTGGCAAATATTTTTCCACTGCTTTTATTATTAGCACTCATCTCTATCAGCTGTTTAACCATCGCTTTGCCGATACCACCGCTAGCGCCAATGATTAAATAGTTTTTTTGATTCACAAAGCACTCCTTATTATCATATATATGCATTCTTGCATTCATTTTGGCGTATTTACTTTACATTTACTATGCTAAAACGCTAAGAATAATAGAAGTTATCGCTATTCTATATAGGCTACAATAATCACTGACGGGTAAATACTCGACATCTATCAATTGAGATGTCTAAATACCGTTAACCTTTAATCTTAACCTTTTAAATTTAACCAACGCCTTTATACGGATGTCATCGCCCTATGCTATCGCCCCAAGACCAATTGACTGAGCTCGTACGAACGCTTGAGACGCAGCAGCATGTCTTTGCCACTGACCCGCTACTTATCACAGAAAAGCTGCAAGGCGAGGATGGGAAGCCCATTCAAAAGTTGCATCGCCGCGCCTCGCGTATCGATAGTAACGGTGCGCTGGCACGTGTGCTTGGTAAAATTGATGGGCGCATCAAAGGTATTATGCTGGTTATGAGTGTGCTATGGTGCATTTCGGGGTTTTTGGGGCTGTTTACCTTGCTGCAGACCAATGTGGTGAACTTCTTTTATGTGCTGGTTTGTCTGCTTGGGTTTCATACCATCATGCTCTTAGGCTGGCTAGTTATGACTTTGATTAATCAAGGTAAGCAGTCGTCAAATTGGTTTGCCAGTTTTGTGAGTCCAAGTTATCTGATACGCGGTAAGGACGATGTCACCAAAGCGGCGGTTGATTTGTACGAGCGTCAATTACAACATAGCGGTATGCGCTGGTATTTAGGACGCTTTAGCCATCAATTATGGCTCGCTACCTTGACTGGTATGCTGCTTGCGATCATATTTTTGTTGATTGTGCGCCAGTATAGCTTTAGTTGGGAGTCGACATTACTCTCTGATCAGGCGCTGATCACTTTGACTCAAATACTCGGCTGGTTACCAAGCAAAGTTGGATTTACCGTGCCGGACAGTGCTGCTATCGTGCAGAGTCGTTTGGTGACGGATGCCATGCCCTTATCGATGGCGCGGCAATGGGCAGGCTTATTGGTCGGTAGCTTGCTGATGTACGGCATTGTACCAAGGGCGATTGCTTGGACATTTTGCGCCTTGATGTTCCGCCGTAAAAAGATGCGTTTGGATATCAAGCAGCCATATTATCAAAAGATTCTGAACTTTTGGCAGCGTCATGTGGTCGATGAAGATGATTTTAAGGCAGCGCCCGCTCCTGTCGCGCCAAAAGCGACAGTCAGTACTGGTAAAAAACTGGTTGCTCTACTTGAATACCCATCACAGCAGGATCATTGGTGGCAATCAGGACTGAATGCCGACATAAGTAGCCATAGTAATAGTAACATTAACAATGTCGAGAATTTCGGTATTGTTGACGACCGTGATGATATGGAGCGCTTAACGACTTACTTAGACAGTCATCCGGTTCAAGTATTATTAGGTATTCATAGCAAGGCTTTACCTGACCGAGGTACACTGCGTAAACTTGATCGTATTGCCGAACATGCCACAGACGGCCTTATTGTACAGCTGCTCAGTGATGCCAGCAGTGTTAACACCCACGAGCAAGAGCAAAGCCCAGAAAACCCAAGCTCAGAAAATCAGGACGTTCGTTATCAGCAATGGCAAACCGCCCTTGCCGCTCGAAAAATTGGCTTGGTTTAGCTTGGCTACGTCCTGTTATATCAATACTCAATAATATTAATAATAAGATTCTATTATGAATAATGACAATAATAATCAAAAAAACCATAAAGATAATGCCAAACCTGTCGGCCTGTTCGCCGATAAAGCCTATGAGCCCGTACGCGACTCAGAAGCTGATTTGAGAAATGAAAATATGAATGCTGATACAGAGCTATCGTTGGATAAACCAGCGTCAGATGAGCAAGCGCTATCGGTTAATACTGCCTTTAATAACAATGCCTCTAAAAAAACCATTGCCAGTGGCGAAGCGCTCAAATTAGCAGTCGTTGGTCATACCAATACCGGTAAAACGTCACTATTGCGCACGTTACTACGCGATGTTTATTTTGGGGAAGTGAAAAACGAAGCAGCAACCACTCGGCATGTAGAGCAAGCAAAATTGACCGACAGCCAAACGGGCGAAGTATTGGTGGTTCTTTATGACACACCGGGTTTAGAAGATGCTTCAGGGTTAATGGATTGGCTAGAGGACAACACTGCCAGTCGCCGCGACGGTATTGAGCGCTTGCAGCAGTTTTTAGCAGCCGACATCGCCCAAGGCGGCGATGCGCTAACTAGCAATGGTAGCAATGAGGACTACAGCCAAGAAGCCAAAGTGATTCGGCAGCTGCTGGCAAGTGATATGGCCATCTATGTTGTCGATGCGCGTGAGCCGGTACTCGGTAAGTATAAAGATGAGCTGGCTATTTTATCGTGGGCTGCAATACCTGTTATGCCGGTATTTAACTTTACTGACAGTCAAGATGCCAATATCGACGCATGGCAGACGATGCTCGCAAGACGTAACTTGCACATCTCAACGCGTTTTGATTCCGTGGCTTTTGAGTTTAAGGATGAGATGCGCTTATGGCAAAATCTTGCCACCATGCTCACTCACTCTGAGATGCTTGAGCAACTCATGGCACGCCGTACAGAAAACTGGGCGCAGCTCTATGAGGAGGCCAATATCATCATTGCCGATTTTTTATTAAATGTTGCCTCCTTTGTGCGTGAAATTAGTGAAGATGATGATCCAATGCCCGTACTTGCGCAAATGCAAGAAGCGGTCAGGCAGAGTGAACGGGCAATGCAGAACAGCCTGCTTAACTTATATAAATTTTATGATAACGCCGTGGCAGCAACGCCACTTGAGTTACAAGCCTATCAGCAAGACCCTTTTGACCCTGAGTTGCTAAAAAGCTATGGTATTCGTACGACATCTGGTGCAGCAGCGGGCGCATTATTAGGATTGGGCATTGATGCGGCGGCACTCGGCACCACATTAGGTTTGGGCGCTGCCATTGGCGGTATCGCAGGCGGGCTATTATCGAATACCAGTAGCATCGCTGATAAAATCACTGGCGTAAAGCGCTTATATATCGACCCTGCCACCCTAACCTTACTCGCCACGCGAGCGATAGATTTGCTCACCGCACTGCGTCATCGTGGTCATGCAGCAACCGATGCCACCCAACTGATATATAGCGGCGCAAAAAACGATGCTGATATCTCAAATAACGACAACCTAAGTAACGATAATGAAGAAAGTGTCGTGACGCCGTGGCCGCCACATAAATTACCCAGTGAGCTTAAAAAAGCTCGCGGCAAACCGCAATGGTCATCACTTAGTAGCGGTAAATCTGAACAGGCTCAGCTACTACGTGCAGATATGGCGTGGTCGCTGGCAAGTAAATTACAGTTATATAAGCCTGAGCGTTAAGTGTTAACCGTCGCTTTCTTTTATTTTTCAAACATATGGCTTTCAAGCGATCTTTAAGATGGTGGGCGTAACAGCATACTTAATGCTTCAGTACCGCGTATGTCTGTTTGCTGCAAGTAGATTGGATACAGTGGATACTTGGAGAAACTGTTTTCAATATCCTGCAGCAAGTGCTGTTGCCGCTTGGCACGAAGAAGCCAAAATTCATCTGACTGCGTGGGTACTATCAGCTGATTGATAACTATCGCGGCTGGTGTGAGTTTACTTTCTTCCAACTGTTCGATAGCGCGTTTGGTTTCTGCCAGTGGTAGCACATCGGCAGTCATCACCAATACAATCGCTGTTTGGCTACGGTCATGAAGCAATATCCCTGCTTGTCGAAACAGCTGTTTACGTTTTTCTAGTACGGCTACCGCTTGCTCCCAGCGGTCGGGCTTTTTTTGGGCAAACGGATTTGGCACATCTTTTTTATTGATGTCTTTTTGACTGCTCTTTTGATTGTGGCTGTCTAAATGGTTTGCGACTGAGCGTAATTTTGCCTGTCGCCGCTGCTGTGCTAGCAGCCCATCTGTCCATGCGCCCATCATCTCTGGCAATACGAGTAAGCGCAACGTATGCCCAGTGGGCGCGGTATCAAATATGATATGTTCATACCTTTTATCAGAGTCAGCATATGCAGCCGTGATTAAATGCTGACACATAGATTCAAGCATGGCTGCTTCTTGTGCGCCAGGTGCAGACTTTGATAGCTTTAGATGCTCACGGATTTTGGGCATCATATCTGGGTTGGCATAAGATTTAATGGTGGATTCAACTTGAGCAAAATGCGCATCGACGATGACATCGGGGTTGAGCTCAATGGCATCAAGATGCGGCGTGATGGCAGTTTTTTCATTATTGAGCCGTACATTTAACACATCACCGAGGCTATGCGCTGGGTCGGTTGAGACAATCAAGGTCTTTTTTTGCTGGCTAGCATAATAGCTGGCAAGTGCCGCAGCCGTCGTGGTTTTACCGACACCGCCCTTGCCGCCAATAAAGATAATAGGCTGGGTCGATAGTTGATCTACTAATCCGTGTAGAGGGTGTAATGCCATATTTTTATCTCAATTTTAATTCATTCATTTTTTATCATTTTTTCTTATAAATCTAACTAGCAGTTGACTTAACAACAACCAACGTGGTCAAAGGGGCATTTATCCAACCCCATGCGCGTATGCCATTCATGGAAATTTTCCAAAAATAACGGCTGCAACTCCAAGGTATAAAAGCTAGCAGGATTATCAATGCCTAAGCTCTCTGCAAACATCAGCAGCATAAAGAAGTCTTCTTCATCACGTGCCGCGCGTGCCATCGTCTGGCGATAAGGCGCATGATAAAACTCATTGAGTCCTGCCGCAAAACGTTGCCACCATGGTGTTTCGTTTTTTACTTGGTTTGACGGGCTTTCTATTTGTTTTGGTATCGGGTTATCTTCCATGATTTATTCACCTCTGCTTATTTCTTATTACCTATCATGCCTCTCTCTATTCTCTATGATGCCTACCTCATACAAAAAACGCCAGCAATTGCTACTAGCGTTTTTTTGATAAAAGTAAAAATGATAAGGTTTAATCTCAATTACGAATCCGTTTTACCTTTATGCAATGTCCATTCTTTACGCAGCACAGATAGACTCTCGAACGTTACTAGAATCGTTGCGATCAAAATAATAATGTCCATAATAATCAGCAGCCAATTGCCCTCGGTAAAAAAGGTTTTTAGCTGAATCAATAAGGCAAAAATGGTCATAACTAGCAAAAATGACAAAGGTGCTAAGGTGTACCAAACCGCTCTGCCTTTACGTAATAAAATAACCGTGACAATCATAAGGGTTAATGCTGCCATGAGCTGATTGGTGGTACCAAATAGTGGCCAAATAATCATGCCACCTGCACCATCAATACCACCGGCGCCAAATGCTAATAATAGACAGCTACCGACGGCAAGGAAAGTAGCCACGACACTTTTACTTAGCACTGGAATGTTATAAAACTCACCAAACTCTTGGAATATATAACGTTGTAAGCGGACACCCGTATCCATCGTGGTGCCAGCGAATAATGCTGCCATAACAGTGAGCATTGTTTGAGAAAGCACCATATCGATACCAACACCTGCATTTAAGATGGTCGCACCACCATCAATAAAAGCACCGATAGAGCCGTCGCCAAATTTTTGATAAACCGCTTGCCAATCACCGAGTGTCGCAAAACCTGCGGTGGCCGCAAGAATGGCGCCCAGTGCGAGCATACCTTCACCCATAGCGCCAAAATAACCAACAAAACGTACATCGCCTTCTTTATCAATCTGTTTAGAAGTCGTTCCGGTCGCCACCAAACCATGGAATCCTGAGATAGCGCCGCAAGCAATAGTGACGAATAACAATGGCATTAATGACGGCGTGCCGATGGGTAAATCATGATTAATCGCTGGCGCGACAATGTTTGGTGTCGCAATAAATACGGCTGCATACAATAAAATCAAACCAACAAATAATTGTAACCCATTAATATAATCGCGCGGTTGCAGCAGCATCCATACTGGTAATAATGAGGCAATCGCCGCATAGGCGAATAAGATAATAATCCATACGGCGTTATCCGGTAGCCCCATAAAAGTCTCTGGTAACACGACTGGGAACATAGGGCCAAGATAAATAAGTCCATATAGAGCGACAACGCCAATAATGGATACCCAAACCAGATTCATCTTATAGCGATAGATACATTGACCGATGATGAAGGCCACGACCAATGCGCCCCAGACAGGTAACACAGAAGATGGGGTCTTAATCATCATATTGGCAATAGCGACGCCAAATACTGCGTTTACCATTAATAATAATAAGAAAATAACTACCATCATTAAGCTACGTACACGTGTGCCCATGACGGTACCAGCAATCGAGCCAATAGACTGACCCTTATTGCGCATACTGGCCCAAATGGCTGACATATCATGGACTCCTGCCATAAAAATGGTCCCTAAAACCACCCAAATAATGGCCGGCACCCAGCCCCAAATAACCGCAATTGCAGGACCGATAATCGGCGCCGCCCCTGCAACCGAGGTAAAATGATGCCCCCACAATACATATTTATTGGTGGGGATATAATCTACCCCATCTTTCATCGTATGGGCTGGCGTGGGACGACTGTCATCCAAGGCCAAAATCTTAGTGGCGATAAATTTTGAGTAAAACAGATAACCGCAAAGCATTGCGGCCACACCAACCAACAGTACAATAGCACTATTCATCTTATCTCTCCCTAGACAAATATTAGATAGCCTTACAAGTTCAAGCTTTTTAAATCAAAATCTTAAAAATATGCTAGATTAGTGAGCAGTGAAAGACTCGGCTCACTGTTCTTCAAGAAACAGTTGCTAAGAAAACAGCTATCAATGAGATAACAGCATATCTTCTTGTGATTACTGGCTAATAAAGCATAGTATTTTAAGGTCAAAACGCTTGACCAATTAGCCATGAAGTATGGTGAGTCTTTACTTCTTGTGTGACTTAGCATTCTATGCCTTAAATAGTAACTCATTTGGCAGTAATTGTAACGTTGGTGAAACATTAAAAACGATAAATACAGGAGTTAGAATGGCCCATTATTTTGGATTTATACCGTCAGATGAATTAAAAGCGCTGATTATTGAGGCAGAGCAAATCGTTGAATCAAACGTAGAAACAGATTACTACCCCTATCGTGATGCCTTAACCCACCAAACGGCGCGTGACCTCACCGATAAATTATTGGTTGGACTGGTAGATATTATTCCAAATCCTGAGCGCCAAGCCGCCATGCGTAAAGTGGTCGGTACGGTCGAAAAAGCAACTGACACGCTGCTTAATATTTTATTGGGTAAAGAGAATAACGAAGAAGTGTTGCCGAGTTTTAATTTTTTACGTGATAAAGCGACCTTTATCGATAACGAAGGTGAAAAGCGTATCGGTTTTAAATTGTCAGATGCTGACGCCAAAATCATTGATGCTGGTTTTGCAGCGGTTACTCCTGAACACGTAGATATGAAAACGTTTAAAACGGCACTTGAAACGATGAATGAAGAAACGTTAACGCATTTCATTAGTCGCTATGCGGAAACGTTGAAGCTTGGCATGATTAAGCGCAAATCTGTGCCAGTTGCCAAAGCAGCTATCGATAAAGGAATGACCATGGCACTAAATAAATTATTGCCTGATCTACCTGATGCATCATTGAATCGTTTGGCCAATTATTATCGCCCATTTATCGTAAAAAAGCCTAAATAGCGGTTGTATTAGCAACTATTATGTTTTTATTAAAACGGTAGTGTTGGGCAAATTTGCTAAAATTTGCTAAAATAGGCGGCACTTTTATCAAAGGCGCAACTCATGACCCAAATTAACAACCAAGAAATTGAAAAAACCCTGCGCAACTCAGAGTGCCTGATCAGCAGTATCGAAGTAGCCGCTGCTTATGAGCGCTTGGCCGCCCAGCTCAATCTACATTATGCCGGTTTAAATCCAATCGTGATGGTCGTTATGAACGGCGGACTTATCCCAGCCGGTCAACTATTGACTCATCTAACCTTTTACCATCGCATGCATTATATCCATGCATCACGCTATCGTGATAATGCGGGTACCAATGAGCTTGATTGGAAATTTAAGCCTGACGTAAGTATCGAAGGCGAACACGTTTTATTAATCGATGATATTTTTGACGAAGGTATTACTTTAAAAGCCATTGTTGAAGAATTAGGTAAAGAAAAACCCTTATCGATTGAATGTTGCGTATTACTCAATAAAGAGCATGATCGCAAAGTTGCAGACTTTGATGTTGATTTTGTTGGTATCAACGTTGCAGATCGTTATGTCTATGGCTGTGGCATGGATTTCCATGGTTACTTGCGTCATCTGCCTGGTATCTACGCTATTAAAGAAGACAAAATCTAGTCATTCTTTGGTTGAGTGTTTTGAATGTATCGCATAATAAAAAAGCATCCGACTGGATGCTTTTTTATTGCTTATTGCTTTGATTGTAGTCAGTGGCAATTAAAATTGCAATGCCAAACCCGTATGGCGCTCAGTGGGTGTTTGGACGGCCTTTTCCAAAGCGGATTTCGTACTATATATGGTTACCTGTTTTTTGGCACGGGTCACAGCGGTATAAATAAGTTCTTTACTCAGCAATCTTGCATGACTATTATCAAAAGTAATGGCCACATGATCAAACTCAGACCCTTGCGATTTGTGAATAGTCATCGCATAGGCTGTGGCGATCACCTCTTCATTGAGAAGATTGACGGCTATCCCCTGCTTCTTGTTTTCAAAAAACACTTCGAGTCGACTACGCTCATTACCAGTTTGCAAACAAAACCCAATATCGCCATTAAATAATCCTAGCTCATAATTGTTTTGAAGGACCATAACGGGACGACCATGAAACCATGTGTTTTGACCCAGTGGTAGCTTAAGCTCAGTAAGGTGCCATTGAGTAAAGTATTTATTAATATAATGGTCGCCCCACTCGCCATTATGGCCAGCAGTTAACACCCTGAACTGATTAAAGGTTTCCATTAATGAAGCAATGGTATCTTTAACTGATTCTGGCACGGATTTTTCTATCGGATTTATCATCAGCGTTTTTATTTTGTTTATGTAAGTGTGGTAGTTTGATGTGAGGTTTGAGGTATTTTTATTTTTACTTAGGCTATTTTTTATTTTATTATGTAGAGAAGCTTCTGTTTGTAAGGGGTTAATGTTATTCACATATTGAAAACTCAGTACCTTATCATGCTTTAACAGCTGCCAAATAGTATGAGTATCTGTCTTTGCCTTATTGATTTGATAAGCAAGCTTACCAATACCCGAATCTGATGTAAATCGACGACTCTCTGTTAGCTCTGCATGGATAGGCTCTAACCGCGGAATGCGGCACAAGTCAGCCAGTACCGCCCCTGCATCTACAGCTGCCAATTGGTTCGCATCTCCTAATAGTATCAGCCTTGCGCCAGGCTTTACCGCACTCACAAGATAGTTCGCCAGCTCCACCCCTAGCATCGACGCCTCATCGACGATAATAATATCCTCGCCCAGTGGATTATTAGCATCATAACGCGGTCTGCCAGTACGTCCGATACCTAGCAAGCGATGAATGGTTTTGGCTTCTTGTAATTGTAGTTCGACATTCGCGGTGCCTAACGCGGCTTGCAAAGACTCTTGCATACGCTGTGCCGCTTTACCAGTTGGTGCTGCTAATGCCAAGCTGGCACTGTCAGTGCTAAATCTAATGCTTTTAGACGCATCTGCCCTACTCTCTGTTGCCTGTTGCAGTGCAATCACTAGCTGAGCAACGGTGTAGGTCTTCCCCGTACCTGGTCCACCAGTAATAATGCTAAAGGCGTTGTTATTGGCGACATTAATTGCCTTTATCTGATTTTCGTGTAGGTTTTCGGGTATTGCTATCTCTAGCGGTGTTACCTGATGGTCTAAAATAGTGTTGATGCGCGCGGCTAAGTTAAATTCTGCTTGCCAAGCTCTGTGTAACCAAAAAGTGATTGCTGCGTTTTGTTTATCAGCCTTTTTGTTATTTACAAGCTGATAAACGATAGGTTGATTATTTTTGCTTAGGCTATTTATATTTTCATTCTGGTTTGTATTAGCATTAACGTCAGCGAACAAAGTGTGCTCATCGATTAACTTAGAAAAAAACGTTAAGTTACTATTTTTCAATAATTGGTAGAGTGCCGCTACTGTATCAAGCCTTTTAACCAAGATCTCTTTTTCATGATTACTGAGTGCCAGCTGCGCCCATAGCTGGTCTTGCTTAGCAAACAAGTTCTCTAGCAGTACGAATATTGATACCTCAGCCGTAATATCCACCTCTGACTGAACCTCTATTTGAGTGTCATTCAAGGCAATAAGCGGCATCGCTAGCATCTCTAACAGCTGCTGTTGCCAAGCATATAGTGTCACCACTTCGTCATTGATATGACCGCTGAGCGGTACTTCGTGCTCAGTTTCCTGAATGGTGAGTACAGTATGCCCCTCTTCTAAATGCGCGGCTAACATAGTAAATAAGGCTGCAAATAAACCGCTGTCTGGTGTTCTGTCTATTTTTTCACTACCAGTATTAAGCTTGGCATCGGTCACGTTATACGCTAAATGCGTTTGCTGACGGCGCAGCAAAATATAATCACTGATGTTGCTGGCCCAGCTTTCTTGTAAGCTAATAGCAGCGCTGCTCTTATTATTATTCATAAATTATTACTCATGGTCTGTTTTTCTCTATACTTATAGGATTAATCGCTACAGTAATTTGTTGCATCAAATTCGTAATTGCATTCATTTTGTGTACCGTTCCAAAAATCTTACTCAAACCTAGCCAACATTGACTATTAGATAGGTTTGA